>CAMLNW010000257.1 GCA_946481495.1 uncultured Actinomycetes bacterium | reverse complement strand
ACCCGGGCGGCGTGGGCACGGTGGCCACGCCGACGCTGCTCACCGACTACCTGATCGAGGAGGCAGAGCGCGACGGCCTGCTTAGAGGCCATGAGCTTCAGCGGATGATCCGGAGATGCTCGGGCGCCCTCGACCGCCTCATCGCCGCCGTTACGGACGAGTACAACCGCGAGATGCAGCGCCGAGCGGAGTCGATCGAAGAGCGCCGTGCCGATCAGGTGCGCCGGCTCCTGGCCGGCGAGCCTGTCGACACCACCGAATTCGGCTACGACCTCGCTGCATGGCATCTAGGCGTACTCGTCGTCGGACCAGGATCGATCGAGGCGATACGCAACCTTGCGACGGCCCTCGATCGCCGCCTGCTCCTGGTTCCCACCGGCGAGCAGATCTTCGCCGGCTGGCTCGG
Organism: uncultured Actinomycetes bacterium; assembly: GCA_946481495.1. Next base: position 3,277 of record CAMLNW010000257.1, on the reverse strand, counting down.
CGGGCGTAAGCCGACGGCTCGGGATCAGCTGGCGCGGTACCTCTCGTCGCACTGGCCCCCGGGGGTCTCGCTGGCAATCGGGGAGCCGGCACGGGGCCTGGCAGGCTGGCGCCTCACCCATCGTCAGGCCAGCGCGGCATTGCCGGTAGTCCGCAGGGGCTCGCGCAGCTTCGTCCACTACGCGGACGTGGCGCTCGTGGCCGCGATCGTCCAGGACGACCTGCTCGCCACATCTCTGCGCCAGCTGTACCTTGCGCCGCTGGCAGAGGGTCGCGACGACGGCGAAAGGCTGCGTGAGACGCTGCGCGCCTATTTCATCAGCGAGCGCAACGTATCCGCGACGGCAGCCGCGCTCGGCATCAGTCGCCGGACGGTGGCGAACCGGCTTCGAACGATCGAGGATCGTCTCGGCCGCCCGCTGAACTCGATCTGCGTCGAAGTCGAAGCCGCGATGCGACTCGGCGACCTCGAGACAAAGCCCCCAACCTGAGCAATTTCCATGCCCAAGCTCTCCATATTGGTCAGTCCAATTTCGAGCGTCTTCCGGGAGAGTCTCAGCCACCTCCACGGTAGTCAGTGCCGGGAGGCTTAGCAGTCCCTGAAGGACTAATACATGAAGATCGGAGGATGGATGTCACAACTCCTTACCGGTGGACAGAGCAGCGCCACCAAGCGGGGTGTCGCCCTGGTGGTCGCGCTTCTCAGCGCGATGGCCATGTACGTGGCCATGGCGACGGGTCCGGTATCAACCGCGAATGCAAACCACGACTACTCTGGCACGTTCTGCAGCGGCTGGCTTGCGCCCAGCGGTCAGTGCGACATGGGGGTAGGCCATGCCACCCACCACGAGATTGGCGTGGTCTATACCCACTCTAGAGCGGGCTGCATCCGGTGGATCGGCTACTACGGCGAGCCCGTCTCTGGCTGGGAGTGCGCGGGGCCGTGGAGCGGCAAGGCCATCTACCACGGATATGTGGATGCGATGTGGCGAGCCTCGATCAAGAACAACAACAACAGCGAGTGGGGCGAGTTCTACGGTGCCTACAACACCTGGTAGACGCAACTCACGTTCGAGGAGCTAGAAGAACGTGCGTTCACCAGTCTCGGAGACAGGCCGGCGCTTCGGCGCCGGCCTGTTCGCCGGTTCGCTCGTTGTCGGGATGTGCCTCCTTGCTGGTTGCGGCGAGTCGAAGCCTGCCGATTCTCGATCGGGGGAGGCGGCGGCGACCGCAAAGCACCCCCCCGCCGCGGATACCGCCGCCGGGTGGCAGCAGAGTGCCGAGCCGAACCCCGACGATCAGTTCTCGCTTCCGGTCGTTCTCCGCACGCCGGACCGGCTGCTGGCTAACTTCGGCCTCTTGCGAACCCCACCGGAGGGGCTGCCGCAGGCGATAACACGAATACTTCACAAGCCGGCTTGGGGATCGAACTGGGCCCTGGCCCAGCGCGTGCCGACGCGCTCGAACCGAGTGTGGGTCGTGCCGGCCACGGGCCATATCTGCCTTGTCAAGGACACGGGAACGAAGACAGTCAGCTCCACCTGCGCCACAGTCAAACAAGCCCTGGCGCAGGGGCGCATGACGACTTCCTTGCGCGAGAAGCAACTAGGCGCGATGGAGACGATCACCGTCGGAGTCGTTCCCGACGGGCACCCACGGGTAGACGTCTACACCCCAGGGTCGCCGGCGGCTTCGGCTCGCGTCGTCGACAACACCTTCACACTACGCAGTGACGCCGCGAGTCCGCCAGAACGGCTTGGGTTCGGCAACTAACCAAAGGCGGCTCATCGACCTGAGCCCGCAGCTTCTCCTTGGCGGTCATACCCGATTCTACCCCGCCCTTGCCGCTGCCTCCAGGGTCCAATCGCCCCCGATATCTGTCAAGCCAGCCGTACGCCGCCATCTGCGGTAATCGTCCAGCGGGGGTTGTGGGCGATCTCCCAGGGGTGGCCGTCGGGGTCGATAATGATCGCGGAGTAGCCGCCCCAGAAGGTCTCGGCGGGCTCGCGGGCGATCGTGGCGCCGGCGGCACGCGCCTCGTCGATCGCGGCGTCGACCTCGGCCGGTGAGCCCAAGTTGAGCGCGAGCGTGGTCCCGCCCCAGCCGCCGCTGTCCTCGACGCAGCTGTCCTCGGCGAGGCGGGCGCGGTCCCAGAGCGCGACGACCATGTCGCCGGCCTGGAAGAAGACGACGTCGTCGTCGGGCGCCGCGCCGGTCGTCCAGCCGAGCGCCTCATAGAAGGCGCGCGAACGGCCGAGGTCGCGAACGCCGAGCGTGATCAGGCTGACTCGCTGTCGCATGTCCGCCAGTATGGTGCCCGAGGCGTCGAGCGTCGAGCGAGGGAGCAACGGATGGCAAGCGTGGACCAAGTGGCGAACAGCGAGCGGACGGCAACCGGCGACGGGGTGCTGTTCAACCCGCGTACCTACGACGGCGCCGGGCTCGATCCCGAGTCGCGGCGGATCATGCTGGCGACGATCGAGTTCTTCGAGTCGCGCGGCAAGGAGGCGCTCAAGGAGAACGATCACGAGCGTCGCTGGTACGCCGACTTCCTCGAGTTCGTTGCGCGCGAGCGCGTCTTCGCGACGCTGCTCACTCCCACCGCCGAGGCGGGCGGCGACGCCGACAAGCGCTGGGACACCAGCCGGATCTGCGCGTTCAACGAGATCACCGCCTTCTACGGCCTCCCCTACTGGTACACCTGGCAGGTCTCGATCCTCGGCCTCGGGCCGATCTGGCAGAGCGACAACGCGGCCGCCAAGCAGCGCGCGGCGAAGCTGCTCGACGAGGGCTCGATCTTCGCCTTCGGCCTCTCCGAGCAGCGCCACGGCGCCGACATCTACTCGACCGACATGGTCCTCACCCCCGAGGGCGACGGCTTCCGCGCCAGCGGCCCGAAGTACTACATCGGCAATGGCAACGTCGCCGGAATGGTCTCCGTCTTCGGCCGCCGCGCCGACGTCGAGGGACCGGAGGGCTACGTCTTCTTCGCCGCCGACAGCCAGCACCCGAGCTACAAGCTGATCAAGAACGTCGTCAACTCGCAGTCCTACGTAAGCAACTTCGAGCTCGACGACTACCCGGTCCGCGCCGGGGACGTGCTGCACACCGGTCCCGCCGCGTTCGACGCGGCGCTCAACACCGTTAACGTCGGCAAGTTCAACCTCGGCTTCGCGTCGATCGGGATCTGCGAGCACGCCTTCTACGAGGCGATCACCCACGCCGACGCGCGCGTCCTCTACGGGATGCGCGTGACCGACTTCCCGCACGTCCGCCAG
>CAMLNW010000256.1 GCA_946481495.1 uncultured Actinomycetes bacterium | reverse complement strand
CAGCAGCCCATCCAGCAGAGGGAATAGGAAGGCCGCCACCGTCACGGTGAACGCCGCCGCCTCTACGGACAGGCCAAGCAGCGCTGGAACGTGGGCGGACACGCCGAGCGCCCAGGCCAGGAACGCCAAAGTGGCGAGCACGTAGTAGTGGAGATAGGGCTTGAGGGCGTCGGGCTGCCGGAGCGCGGTTCGCCAAAGGTAGATCGGTGTGGCCGCCGTCCCGAGGATGAGCAGGATGACGAGCATCGTGTCGTCGTCGCCCCATTGGGCCGCGGCGGGCATGAAGAAGGCGAGCACCTCGGCTGGCACCAGCTTCGCGAGGCGGGTGAGATACCCGTCCTCTTCGCTCGGGCTACCCTTGGCCCGGTACGTATCGCTCGCCGGTTGCCTGTAGACGACCGTTCGTGGCATGGTTTCTCCCTCTCAGATCAGTGGCTTCCACGGCGCGACGTCACAGTTGACCGCCGCCGGATGCCGGATCGACTCATGCGGGATCGACTCGTAGTCGGTCTCCGCGCCGTCGTCGTGGCCGTTCTCCGCCCCAGGTTGCTCGCTTCCGTCCATGAGGTCGGCGTAGGCCGAAGCCGGTATGTCGAGGGCGATGTCCTGGGTCGTCAGCAAGTGGACGCTGGGCAGGTCGTCGTGCGACGTCGAGCCGAGCACGACCTCGGCGACTACGCACGGTCGCTGGGCCTTGCGCAGCTTCTTGTCCTGAAGCTCGACGACCCATACCCAGTGGGACAGATGAGCGAATCGGCAGAGCTGCAGCACCTCCTCGTCTCGTCCTTGGGCCTCGATTCGGCGCTTGTACTCGTCGGACTCCATCAGGCGGCTGCGGATGCTTATCGATCCTCGTGGACCGAGTCCCGAGGCGAGCTCGGTCGCTCGCTTGATCGGGGTGTCCGTCTCCGCGCGAGCGAAGTCCGCCTCCGAGCCCAGGAGCGTCCAGACGAAAGTCTCGGCTCCCTCGCCGGTCAAGTAGACCTTCGGCGGTACGCCGATCATGAACATCGCCCAGGGCATGCGTGGATCGTGGAGCAGGCTGTCGATCGTCTCGTAGGGGCCGACCTGGTCGTCGGCCGCGATCAGGCGTATCTGGCCGTTCTTCCGGAGCTGCCACCCGACCAGGGTGAACGCGTGATCGTTGGTGATGACCACGACCGGAAATCCTGAGTTCAGGTACTTGCAGACCACTCCGAGTATCCGGTCCCGGTACACCCGGCGAGCGGCGGGGGCGCGAGGCACCCGCTCGTTCGCCGTGTAGCGGTAGCCGACCTGACGACCCCCCGGGGCCGGTGGCAGGTCCTCAGCGTCGTAGAGAATCGCCGGAAGGCCGATCGCGGTGAAGAGGGCTTGTAGTTGCTCGCTGGTGAGCCCGCTGACCGGAAGGGCGCGAAAGCGTGATAGCGCAGCTGGTGACAACTGGGCGATGTCCGCCGTAACGCGGCGGGGGATGGTGCCCTGTCCGCTGGCTACGTAGTGGCACATCCATGCGGCCGCGTGAGAGCAACTCATCAGCTCTCCGTCCTGCTGGTAGAAGGGCACTCCCTCGACACGGAGGCGATTGCCGAACAAGGTCGGGCTGTCGCGCACCGTCGTCAGGGTGGCGTTGGCCAGGTTCCTCGGCGGGGTGATCATTGTGCGGCCGACCGGGCCGAGCTCGGTTGGCCGCAGGACCGTGTAGCCGAGATATTGGGGCTGTTCGGGGAAGGAATGCAGGCTCTCGGGGCCGATGTCGGCACCGAAGAAGTGCACCCGCACCGCTGTCGCCGGCTTGTCGTCGAAGCGCTGGGACCAGAAGGCCGAGTACTCGCTGCGATAGTCCGCGTCGACGTAGCGTTGCTCGCAGATGATCGATCGGCAGCCGTTTCCGCGGACCACTCCGAGGATCCGCTTCAGCGGCTTGATCGCATGAGCATCGATCTTGAGCGTCAGCTCGTCCACGAGCGTCTTCCACTCGGCATCGTCGGTGGGATCGACCCGATAGCCCACGGCGAGATTGCCGCGGATCCACTTGGTGAACGTCACCCTCCTGCTCCCCCCTCCGGCTTGCGGCGCCCGACGGCTCGGGCACAACTTCGAGTTATTACTTCAGGCGCAGGCGCAGCAAACGATCATTGGTTTGCGCGCGGCGCCGTGTCTCGGCAACCTCTCGCTGCCGCCCGAGGTACGCGTCCTGCTTCTCGGGATCGAGTGACTTCACCGCCACCGAGTAGTTCGACGCCATTCGCACCAGGCGCTTGACTTGTTTGTTGGTCATGCTGTGCCCATCATCCGCCATGTCGGTTGCCACCTCCTCGATGGGGTGCCAACGCGTGAGGCGAAGAGGCTAACGGATGAGCTTTGCCTCTGGGGCCAGGTGTTGCCCGGCCCTCGAGGTCAGCTCAAATCGCCTGCCCCTCCCGCTGGCGACCCAGCTTCATTCTACCGCACGCGTGAGGCGCTGATTATTTAATATCGCTGGCAACTGTCTCACTTCCTCCAGTCGGAACGACACGGATGGGCCTTGAGCTACGAATAGCCGCTTACATCGCGGCGCGGTTGGCGGGGGTTCCCGCTCGCCGGCACGACGAGTACTTCCACCGGGAGCTGGGGATCGCGGTGAGCAGACAGCAGGCAGAGCGCGCGGCGGCTCCGATCCGGGAGTCCTCTACGTGGAAGGGCGAGCGTGGCCGGCCGGGCAGGCGTGTTCCGAAACGGCCCCCCGCTATACGCGATTGGCTCGAGGTGGACGAGTTGCGGCTTGGCCTGGACAAGTCGCTGGTCAAGATCGAGGGCGATGGCAGGCATGACGCGGCGCTCCTGCGCGCTCTGCAGGGGATGGTTCACATCCGCCAGGTGCTGGAGCTCGGTGCGCGCCGTGACCTGCTCGCGGTCGTGTTGACGCGCGACCGCGTCGAGCGCGACAGCGTTCGCGCGCGCATTGCCGAGCTCACCGCGCGGCCTGTCTTCTGGGACGAGATCCTCGCCGAGACTCACGCTCCGGCTCGGCTGACCTGGGCCGCGCTCGCCAAGCGCATCGCGGGTGAGCAGGAGGCGCTGTCGGAGGCTCTCGACGATTCTTCCAGCCGCGGACAGCGTTAGGGCTGCACGCCGGCGTCGCGGTAGGCCTCCGCGACCTCGGCGAGCAGGCCTCGGTCGAGCAGTGTGACGGTCTGGCCGTCGAGCTCGAGCGTGGCGCCGTCGTGGGGCGGGTACCAGAAGGCTCTGATGCGGCGGGCGGTGAGGTCGGGCGGGTCGTCGAGGCGGACGGCGCGCAGCGACTCGAACTCCTCGCGAGTGACGTAGCGGCCGTTGCCCTGCGGGGCGCGGGGAAGCTCGCGTCCGGCGGCCAGTTCGTCGGCGGTCCAGCGGAAGAGGTCGAGCAGCTTGCGCTGGCTGCGGAAGTCGAGCGACAGCGCGGTCTCGCGCGCGCGGTCGATCGGGAAGCGGTCGACGCGGACGAGGTCGCCGGTGTCGAACCCGGCGTCGACGTAGTGCGCCGACACGCCCCACTCGGGCCAGTCCTCGAGGATCGCGACGTTGTAGCCGCCGAGGCCACGCATGTCGGGCAGCGGGGCTGGGTGGAAGTTCAGGCAGCCCTTAGAGCCCAGTTCGATCAGCGGCGAGCGGAGGCGCTTCCAGAAGAGGAACGAGAAGACGGCGTCGATGCCCGATATGTCGATCGCGCCGCCACCGGGGCTCTCGAGCGCGGCGTA
>CAMLNW010000255.1 GCA_946481495.1 uncultured Actinomycetes bacterium | reverse complement strand
CAGGCTGTCGATGATGATGACGACGACGTTCTCCGGCTCGCCGTCGTTGTCGTCGCCGACCGCGCAGCCGGCGGCGAGCGGCAGCGCCGCCCCGGCGCCGGCGACGCCGGCGGCCTGCAGCAGACGGCGGCGGCTCAGCCGCGGTCCGCCGCTACTGGTCATTGAGGCAGTCCTCGATCTCGACCAGGGCCTCCTCGGGCAGCTCGCGCACGTAGAAGAGCGCGGCGCCGATCTGCTCCGCACCCTCGCCCTTGCCCTCGAACTGCGCCCCCTCGGCCTCGAGCGAGGACTGGAAGAAGTCGATCCGCGACGTCTCGCCATCGACGTCGACCGTGATTCCCTTGTCGCCGACCGCCTCGGCGGCGATTCCCTTCTCGTTCTCGATGCACGCCAAGGCCGCGCCGCGCTTGTCCTCGGGGGCAAGCGTCGTCGCCGGTCCGGCCGCCGGAGCGGTCTCGTCAGGGGCGGTGATCGCGACGCTGGTGTCGCCGGCCGGCTTCTGCTGGCTCGAGGGGGGGCCGTCGTCGTCGCCGCAGCCGGGAGCCACGACGAGCGCGCAGAGGGCCGCGAGGAGGGTCGCGCGGGTCGTCATCGACGGCGCAGAGTAGTGAATTCGGCGGCGGTGCCTGCTACCTTGACGCCTCTTGACGAGGCCGACGGCTCCGTCAAGCCCGTCCAGTGCAGCCGTTTTCGCTGTGCGAAGCCGCACCTCGTCCGATGAACAAACGCTTCGCGCTATTCCAGGTTCTCTTCTCCGTCGTCGCGCTCGCCGCGGTGATCTGGTGGGCATCCCATCAGGACGCTCCGGAGATTCCGTCGGGCACTGACGCGATCGCCTGGCTCGCGCTCGCGCTCGTGCTCTACGCGTTCGCGACCGTCGTCCGCGCTGAGCGCTGGCACGCGATTCTCAAGGAGAGCGAGATCGACGCGAAGCGGGCCGACTGCTACGGCCTCTCGGTCGTCGGCTACATGGGCAACAACGTCCTTCCCGCGCGCGCGGGTGAGGCGCTGCGCGTCGTCCTGCTCGACGGCAAGACCAACGCCGGCAAGCGCAAGATCCTCGGCACGATCGTCGTCGAGCGACTGCTCGACCTGATCGCTCTCGTCGTGATCTTCGTCCTGACCGTCTACCTCGTGCTCGAGGGCGACGTCGTGCCGACCGACGAGCCGCTGCTGATCGCCGGCATCTGCGTCGCGGCGCTCGCGCTGGCTGGAGCCGTGCTCTGGGCGATCCACCGCCGCGGTGGCCTGCACCGGCTGCGCGAGCTGATCCGCCCGTTGATGCACGCGCCGCGCGCGCTGCTCAACCGCCAGGGGCTGATGCTGCTGATCGTGACCTTCGCGCTGTGGGCGATCGAGGGCGCTGTCTATCTCGCCGTCGCCCGCGCGATCGACCTCCACATCAGCACGTCGGGCGCGCTCTACCTGGTCGCGCTGACCAACTTCGTCGCCGCGCTGCCGGCCGCGCCGGGCTCGATCGGAACCTTCGACGCCGCCGTCGCCTTCGGCGCCAAGGCGCTCGGGGCATCCGGCTCGGCTGCCGTCACCTACGTGCTGCTGCTCCGCTTCATCATCTACGTGCCGATCACGATCGTCGGGTTGATCGTGCTCGTCGTGCGCTACGGCGGCTGGGCGCGCCTGCGTCAGGCCACCCACTTCGAAACCAGCAGCGTCTGACCGTGCCGGAAGAACGCTCGTCGCCGGTAGCCCCGGTACTGATCGCCTGCCTGGCCCTTGCGGCGCTCAGCCTGATCTTCCCGTCGACGCCGACGTATGACCCGTGGGCCTGGATCATGTGGGGGCGCGAGATCGTCCACCTCGATCTGGTGACCACCGGCGGGCCGTCGTGGAAGCCGTTGCCGGTGCTGTTCACGGCGCCGTTCTCGCTCGTCGGGGCCGACGTCGCGCCGTACCTGTGGCTCTGGATCGCGCGCGCCGGCGGTCTGCTGGCGCTGGCGATGGCGTTCCGGCTGGCACGCCGGCTCGTCGGCAAGGGCGCCGCCGGCTGGATCGCGGGCATCTTTGCGGCAGCGTTCCTTGCGACAACCTACGAGTACGTGCGCGACGCCGCGCTCGGCAACTCCGAGGCGCTGCTCGCTGGGCTCGGCCTGTGGGCGGTCGAGCGCCATCTCGACGGCCGGCGCGACCACGCCCTCTACCTCGGCTTCGCCGCGGCGCTGCTGCGGCCCGAGGTCTGGCCGTTCCTCGGCCTCTATGGCATCTGGCTCTGGTTCAAGGACCCTGAGCTGCGGCTACGGATGGCGATCCTAGCGGCGCTGATCCCACTGCTCTGGTTCGGTCCCGAGCTGTGGGGCTCCGGTGACGCGCTGCGTGCGTCCAGCCGCGCCAACAACCCCAATCCGGGCAGCGCCGCCTTTGCCGAGCACCCCGGCCTCGAGGTCGTCGAGCGCTTCCACCACCGGACGGTCTGGGCGCTTGAGGCAGCCGGCCTGATCGGGCTGCTGACCGCCGCGGTCGCATGGTTCCGCGACCGCCGCCAGGGCGCGATCCTTTTCATCGGCGGTATCGGACTTGGCTGGGTGCTGCTCGTCGGCGCGATGACCGAGGGTGGTTACGCCGGCAACCAGCGCTACCTGATCGTCACCACCGCGGCACTCTGCGTGCTCGGCGGGATCGGCGTCGCACGCGTCTTCCAGGGCATCGAGCTGGCCGTCGAGCGGCTCGGCGGCAGCGTCCGCGCCGGCGTTGCGACGGCTTGTGCGGTCTTCGCGCTCGGCCTCGTCGTCGGCTGGCCGGTCGTGCGCGACAAGGCCGACAACATTGACGCGACGCTCGACGAGCTGCGCTACGAGGCGAGCCTCTTCCACACGCTCGACGACGCGGTCGAGGACGCCGGTGGTCGCGAGCGCCTGCTGAGTTGCGGGGCGGTCTACAGCGGCCCGTTCCAAACGCAGATGATCGCCTACGAGCTCGGCGTCCACGGGCTCGACGTGCGCGCGCTGGAGGGCACGACGCCGCCCGGCGTTGCCTTCCGCACCCACACGATCCCCAACGGCCCGCTGGTGATCAAGGTGACCGACCCGCGCTTCCGCCAGATCGCCGCCGACGGGCGCTGGCTGATCTGGACGGCCCCGCGTGCCGATGCCGTCGGACGTGATTGCCCGGCCGGAGGTCCCGACGCTCCACGGGTTGTGCCAGGTGACCGTACCCCCGAGCTCGCGTCCTCGCGCTGACTAGGCTTTTCGCGATGTCCACGGTCGCAGCCGCCCGATCGCGCACCCTCCCGCGCGTCCCGCCGAAGCTCGAGGCGTTCGCGACCGGACCGGCCGGGATCACGCTGTTCGTCGGCCTGCTCCTGCTGATCTCGCTTTTCCTGCGCACGCGCGCGCTCGGCGCGTCGCTGTGGATGGACGAGGGTCTGTCGATCGGGATCGCCGGGCAGCCGTTCTTCGACATCCCCGACGTGCTGCGTCAGGACGGCTCGCCGCCGTTCTACTACATGCTGCTGCACATCTGGATGGAGCTGGTCGGCAATGGCCCCTCCGAGACGCAGGGCCTGTCGGTTGCCATCTCGCTGCTCGCGGTGCCAGGCGGTCTGTGGGCCGGATGGTCGCTGTTCGGCCGCCGTGCCGGGCTCTACTGCGCGGCGCTCGGCGCCTTCAACCCGTTCCTGACCGTGTACGCGCAAGAGACGCGGATGTACTCGCTGATGGTCGTGCTGAGCCTGTTCGCGACGGCTGCCTT
>CAMLNW010000254.1 GCA_946481495.1 uncultured Actinomycetes bacterium | reverse complement strand
GCCGTGGGTGTTTGTCGTCGATGCGAACGGTCGCATCGTCGCTCGCTACGAGGGCGCCTTCAGCGCAAAGGAGCTCAACGCCGCGATCGACAAGGCCGTTCGCCAGAGCTAGAAGGCGGCTCGGCCGAGCACGTAGCCGGCCGTCGCGGCGGCGATGCCGAGCATCAGCGAGGCAGCTATGTAGATGAGCGCGCGCCCAGGCTCGCCGGCGTCGACGTCCAGCACCACCTGGACCGAGAAGGTCGAGAAGGTCGTGAATCCGCCGAGGAATCCGACCCCGAGCACCGTCCGCAGCTCGTCCGACAGCCCATGCGCCGTCACGAGGATCCCGAGCACGAACGACCCGACGACGTTGATCGCCACCGTCACCCACGGCAGCGTCGTCCCGTGGAACGGCGTCGACAGCGCATAGCGCGCCAACACGCCGCCCATCCCAGCCACACCGACCCATAGCGCCGTCACGGCCCAGCATCATGCCGCTCCCCAAGGACGGCAGAACGACCTAGGATGAGGCCCCGAAGGGCCGGTAGCTCAGTTGGTTAGAGCACGGGACTCATAATCCCTTGGTCGCAGGTTCGAGTCCTGCCCGGCCCACTTTGATCCGGCGGGGCTGCCCGCGGGTCCTGTCTCCGATTTTGGTCCGCACGCTTCGGCTCCGTCGGCGACTGCGCCCCGTGCCTGGCGCGGGGTGAGGGTGGAGGGCGCTGACGTTGGTAGACGGCAGGGGCTCCGCGCTCGACTGCGCCTGCAGCGCACGGACGCAAAATGCGTCGCCACCCGCGGGGGCCGACGTCCGACCCCGTACCAAGCCCTCGGCGGATCGCCTCAGCAGGGCCTCGAGGGTCGGTACGTAACGGCGCCGTGATGATCGGCCTCGCAGGCCTTGTCACCTCGCCTGCGAAGCTTCACCACCGATGGGCACCCTCAACGGCATTTTGCTTGGTGAGTACGCAGCTTGTGCATCTCACGTAGCAGGGCTGTTGCAAATCCTGGCCCATATGTGTGTCGGGATTGCCGAGCGTCCAGGGGATGGGCGCGGGGGCATTTCCGAGCATGAAGGCGAGGCGGCTTAGGGCAGTGCTTGAACGTGAGCCGCTTGGCTATCGGACGGTTCGGCGTGTTGGGTCGCACCGTCGAATGGAGGCGTCTGGCCGACCGTCGCTGACGTTCGCCTTTCATGATCGCGCGACTGTGCCCAGTGGATTGGTGCGGAGGATCCTCACGAAGGATGTCGGGCTTGCGGAGGACGAGGCGAGAGGGCTACTATGAGTGCAATGACCACTGTTCGTGTCATCTACCACCACGAGCCGGATGGCTGGTGGGCGGATTCGCCGGACGTCGATAGGTGGTACGCCGTTGGGGCTAGCTATGTGGAGGTTCGGCGGCTGGCGACTGAAGGTGTCGCGTTTGCGCTTGGGCGGGATGTGGTTCTGGACCACTGTGTCCCGTCGGGCGAGCGCTTGCCGGCGTAGCGCCGATCTGTCGATCGGCTTACTGCAACGTCGCCGAGACGAGTGGGGTGGAGGTGGGCTCTTGGCTGCCTCCGGTGGGCTCGCGGGTTACGAGCATCTCGTCGGCGGCGCCGGTTTGGGTGGGGAGGACGATCTTGGCGGTGCCGTCGCGGGAGGGGACGAAGAGGATCGAGGGCTCTAGTTGGTCGCCGTTGCGCATCCAGACTTGGTAGACGTCGCCGGGGCGGAGGTCGGGGATGTGGCTGATGTCGAGGGTGTAGGTGTCGTTGTGGTGGACGATGTTCGCAGTGGCGCGGAACGAGGGGGCGGTTGGCTCGACGGGGATCGTGGTTGTGGCGACGGCCTCTGGGCTGTCGGAGTCGCTGCGCAGGGCGTAGCCGCCGGCGATGCCGACCGCGAGCGCGACGACGGCGGCGAGACCGGTGAGGGCGGCGCGTGAGGTGATGCGGCTCCAGAAGGGCTTTCGTGCTGTGCGGCGGTCGCGTCGGGTGGGCGCCGAGCCGACCTCGGCCTCGATCGCGCCGAGGATGCGGTTGCGCAGCTCGGCCGGCGGCTCGAGCTGCTCGACCGACGCGGGCAGGACGTCGACGGCCGGCTGCAACCAACGCAGCTCGGCGCGGCAGCGGTCGCAGTCGGCGAGATGGGTCTCGAACGCGGCCCGCTCGCCAGCGTCGAGCGCGTCGAGCAGGTAGGCGGCGCGCTCGTCCTCCCAGGGCATGTGCTCGGTTGCGCTCACGCGATCTGCTCCCCGAGGTTGGCGCGCACCTTCTGCAGGCCAAGGCGCATCCGGCCCTTGACGGTGCCGAGCGGCATGCCGAGCAGTTCCGATATTTCGCTGTGGGTGAAGCCGGCGTAGTAAGCGAGGGCGAGCACCTGTGCCTGGTCGCGCGGTAGGTCCTTCAGGGCGCCGCGGACATGCTCCGCGCGCTCACGACGCGAGACCTCGGCCTCGGTCTGCTCAGGTGCCTCCTGGGCCTCGAGCAGTCCATCGTCGTCGTAGTCGAGCCGGCCGCCGCGGACCGACGAGCGCCGCAACGCGTCGATCGCGCGGTTGCGGACGATCTGCAACAGCCACGAGCGGACGCTGCCGCGTGCCGCGTCGTAGCTGGCGCTCGTGCGCCAGACCGACAGGAACGCCTCCTGGGTGACGTCCTCGGCGGCTTGGCGCTCGCCCATGATGCGGTGGGCTAGCGAGTAGGCCGGGCCGCCGTGACGGTCGTAGAGAACCTCGACCGCCTCCGAGTCGCCGTCCTGGACGAGGACCATCAGCTCCTCGTCGGCGAGGCGGGCGGCGCTCGTGCGTGTCATCGGTGGGTTCCCATTGGCAGAGCGGAAAAGTGCCGCAAAAAGACAGCTCTCCCCGGCTTGTATTCGGCCCGTCGGACGACTCGGATCAATTACAGCGAATACTGATCCGATCGCCGGCTCGGTCTCGTTGCAGGGGCAACCCGAACCCAGGAGACGGCGATGAGCGAGACCACCACGCCCGAAGAGAAGGACAGTGCCCTAGCGCGCCTGACCCGAGATCCGATCTCGCGCCGGCGCTTCGTCGCGGCCGCCGGCGGCACCACCGCGATCTCCGCGCTGCTGGTCGCCTGCGGCGACGATGACGACAGCGGCAGCCGCGCCGGCAACGACAGCATGTCGACGACGTCGACCGACATGGGCTCGTCGAACGACGCGATCGCCCAGTTCGGCAAGGGCGACATCGGCATCCTCAACTACGCCCTGACGCTCGAGTACATCGAGGACGACTTCTACAGCGACGTCATCAAGAGCGGGCTGTTCAAGGGCGACCAGCTGGCGCTGATCCAGACGTTCGGCAAGGACGAGGCGGCCCACGTCGCGGCGCTGACCCAAACCGTCCGCAAGCTCGGCGCGAAGCCCGCGCCGAAGCCGAAGACGAAGTTCCCGCTCGACGACGCGCAGTCTGTGCTCGAGCTGGCTGCGACGGTCGAGAACCTCGGCGCGGCCGCCTACCTCGGTCAAGCGCCGCGAATCAAGAGCGACGCGGTGCTAGCCGCTGCGCTGTCGATCCACGCCGTCGAGGGCCGTCACGCGGCGGCGCTGAACACGCTCACTGACCAGTCGTTCGTGCCTGACGGCGCGTTCGCCAAGCCGGCCGACGCGGCGACGGTGCTCGACTCCGTCCAGCCGTTCCTCGTCGGCTGAGCGGTCGCGGGCAACCAACCTCACACACGAGAGCGAGGCGAACATGGGACAGCATCAGCAGACAGCAGCACTACAGCCGGCAGCGCCGGAGCTTGCGGCGATCGATGTCGAGCCGCTCAGCC
>CAMLNW010000253.1 GCA_946481495.1 uncultured Actinomycetes bacterium | reverse complement strand
CGAGACGCGCATCGACGCGCTCGACCCGCACGCCAACGTGACGCTCCACTTCGCCGACGCCGTCGAGCTCGACCTCGCGGCGCTCGATCCCGCTCCGACCAAGGTCGTCGCCAACCTGCCCTACGGCGTCGCGGCGACGGTCCTGCTGCGCACCGTCGCCGAGCTGCCGGACGCCCAGCTGTGGGTGGCGATGGTCCAGCGCGAGGTTGGTGAGCGGCTCGCCGCCGCCCCGGGCTCGAAGGTCTACGGCGCGACCTCGGTGCTCGCCCAGCTCTCCTGCGACGTCCGCGTACTGCGCCGCGTGCCCGCGGCCGAACGTCGAGTCGGCGATTGTCGTATTGCGGCGGCGCGGCCCGTCCCCGGCTGGCCACGTCGTCGCTCTCGTTCACGCCGCGTTCGCCCACCGCCGCAAGGCGCTGCCGGGCTCGCTCGCGCTCGACCCGGGAGCGCCGGACGGCCTGCGCGACGCCGCCCGTGTGGCGCTCGAAGACCTTGGCCTGCCATCGGACGCCCGCGCCGAGCGGCTGACACCGGCGGAGTTCGCACGTTTGGCGGAGTCGATTGGCGCTGAGCTGCTCGAGCCGCTGAAGGCGAGGCGCGGATGAGCGCTATGGACCTTGCGGAGGGTTGGCGTGGCTCGCGAAGGGCAACGCCGTGACGATGCGACGGACGATCTCCGAGCGTGCCAGCGCCAAGGTCAACCTCGTCCTGCGCGTCGGGCCGCCGCGCGCCGACGGCCTTCATCCGCTCTGCTCGCTGTTCGCGGCCTTGGAGCTCGCGGATGAGATCACCGTCGGGCTTGGGGCGGCCTCGACGGATGAGGTCCTCTGCCCTGGGGTCGAAGGCGACAACCTCGCGGGGCGTGCGGTCGCCGCCTTTCGCGCGACCGCTCCCGACGTGCCGTTGCCGCCGCTGGGGATCGAGATCCACAAGCGGATACCGGTCGCCGCCGGGCTCGCCGGTGGCAGCGCCGACGCCGCCGCCGTCCTGCGTGCCGCCAACGAGCTGACCGGATCGCCGCTGACCGCGGACGAGCTGCGCGCGATCGCTGCAGGGCTCGGATCGGACGTGCCGAGCCAGGTCGAGCCGGCGCACGCGATCGTGTCTGGCGTCGGCGAGCAGGTGGAACGGGTAGACCTTCCGCCGATGACGCTCGTGCTCGTTCCCCAGGACGAGGGGCTCTCGACGGCCGCGGTCTACGGCGAGCTCGACCGCTTGCGGGATGACGCGGCAGGGTCGCCCTCGCTCGCTGTCGGGCCCGCGGATGCCGGCCCGGACGACCGCCTTGCAGCCGATCCACTGAGGCGCTTGGCGGCCGGCTCGATCGAGCAGATCGCCGGTGGCCTTGCCAACGACCTTCAGCCGGCGGCGCTCTCGCTGCGTCCGGAGTTGACCGAGTCGATTGCCGCCCTGCGCGCCGCGGGCGCGCTCGCCGCGCAGGTCTCCGGTTCCGGCCCCACGACCTTCGGCGTCTTCGCCGACCGCGTCGTAGCGGAGCGAGCGGCGGCGACGATCGACGGACAGCGTGCCGCGGTCGCCCAGGCGGCGGGAGCGCCACCGCCCGCGCTGACGATCGTCACGGGGTTGCTCGCGTGAACCTCGTCCGCCAGCACCGCGGCCTCGCTGCGCTCGCCGTAGTCGCGCTGGTCGTGGCGATCCTCTACTCCACCGGCGCGATGCCCGACTTCCCTGACGTCGAGCAGCTGATCGAGGACATCGCCCAGGCGCTCGGTCCCTGGACCTACCTGCTGGTCGGCGTGCTCGCCTTCCTTGAGACCGGCGCGTTCGTCGGCCTGATCGCGCCCGGCGAGAGCGTCGTGATCGTCGGCGGCGTGATTGCCGGCCAGGGCGAGATCAGCTTGATCGTGCTGATCGGAATCGTCTGGGGCGCGGCGATTCTCGGCGACACGACGAGCTTCCTCATCGGTCGCCGCCTCGGCCGCGACTTCATCCTGCGCCACGGGCCGAAGGTCAAGATCGACGAGGCGCGGCTCGAGCAGGTCGAGTCGTACTTCAGCCGCCACGGCGGCAAGACGATCCTGATCGGCCGCTTCATCGGGCTGGTGCGGGCGCTCGCGCCGTTCGTCGCCGGCTCGTCGGGACTCCCATACCGTCGCTTCGTCCCGTTCAGCATCATCGGCTGTGGTCTCTGGGCGACGCTCTTCTGCGTTCTCGGCTACGTCTTCTGGGAGTCGTTCGACCAGGTCGCGAACGTCGCCGGCAAGGCGACGTTCGGCTTCGGGATCACCGTCGCCGTGATCGTCGGCGGCGTGCTCGCCTACCGCCAGCTGCGCCAGCCCGAGCAGCGGCGGCGGGCGGTCGAGTGGATGGAGCGCAAGCCGTTGTTCCGGCCGCTGTTGGCGATCGGCCGGCCAATTCGCCGCCGCGTCCTGTCGCCGATCTGGAGCGTCGTCGGCCCCCAGATCCGCTTTCTCTTCGCGCGGATCACGCCCGGCGATCTCGGCCTCGAGCTGACGACGACGCTTGCCGTGACCGGCGTCGGCTTCTACGTCTTCACCGTCTACGCCGTCACGCTCTCCGCAGACCCGGCGACCACCCCCGCCGACCGCGAGCTGCTCGACCTCGCCGACCGGCTGAACATCCACGCGACGCTGACCGACATCGCGAAGATCGTCACCGACTTCGGCTCTCTCCCGACGGTCCTGACGCTGATCGTCGTGACCTCGATCCTGCTCGCCGCGCGGCGCCACTGGTACGAGGCGGCGGCGCTGGCGATCGGCTTCCTCGCGCTCTACGTCTCTGTCCAGCTTGCGAAGAACGGGATCGACCGGCCGCGGCCGAGCGATGGGCTCGTCGATGCCGAGGGATCGAGCTACCCCAGCGGCCACGCCGCCTACTCGACCGCCTGGGTCGCGGTCGCCGTCGTGATCGCGCGCGTCATACCCGGGATCGCGAGTCGCGCTGCGCTCGTCGGCGGCGCGCTCGTGCTCGCCGCCGCGATCGGCCTGTCGCGGATCTACCTGCGGGTCCACTACTGGTCCGACGTCGCCGGCGGATGGGGGCTCGGCGCCGGAGTCTTCGGGCTCTGCGCGGCGATCGCACTGATCGTCGCCTTCCTGCGCCACAATGAAGCCCAGCCGGAGGACCTAGAGCCGTCCGCCGAGTCACTGCGATGAGCTTCGACCTGACCACCACCGAGCTGACGATCGCCATTGCCGCGGGCATCGTCGGCGCCGGCTATCTCGCGTTCATCGTCGCGCCCGCCGTTGGCGCCTACGGCCGGCTCTGGGAGCGCATCGCCGCCGGCTTCCTGACGCTCTACATCCTCGCCACGCTGCTCGGCATCGGCGGCGCGATCGGCTTGGCAATCGTCTGGTCCTACGACCGCTACGCCTAGGAGCCTATGGGCCGGCTGCTGATCTACGGGGCCGGCGGGTACAGCGGCGAGCTGATCGCGCACGCGGCCGCGGATGCTGGCCTCGATCCGCTGTTGGGCGGCCGCTCGCCCGAGCCCCTGCGCGAGCTCTCCGACAGGCTCGGCGCGACGGCGCGTGTCTTCACGGTCGGCGAAGCCCGCTCCGCGCTCGACGACGTCGCCTGCGTGTTGAACTGCGCCGGCCCGTTCGCGGCTACGGCGCCGGCGCTGGCCGAGGCTTGCGTCGATGCCGGTTGCCACTACCTCGATCTCGCCGGGGAGGTCCCAGAGCACCTAGCGATTGCGCGCCTCGGCGAACGCGCGCGGGCCGCGGGGACGATGGTGATGCCCGGAGTCGGCTTCGGCATTGTGCCGACCGACTGCCTCGCTGCTCATCTCACGAGTCGCCTCCCCAGTGCGAACAGCCTGCGGATC
>CAMLNW010000252.1 GCA_946481495.1 uncultured Actinomycetes bacterium | reverse complement strand
AGCTCGCCCAGCACGATGGGCTGCACGCCCACCATGAGCACGGCGATGGTGCCGGCCACGGCGAGGACCGCGGCGCACACCTCGTCCGCGTCGAGCGCATCGGTGGCGATGGCCTGATCGGCGATGGTCGAGACGTCCGCGAGGGCGGAGCGCAGCTCACCGGCCATCGCGTCGTCGAACGTCCTGCCCACGTCCAGCGGATCCTCGCGGCCGTCGTAGCGGCGCCGCAACTCGGCTTCCGAGGCGGAGAGGTACACGACCCAGGTAGGCCTGCCGAGATCTCTCAGCGCCTCTACCTGATCGCGCGTGCGGGCGGAGTCCACGACCACCGCCCCTGCGGCCCCGCCGTCGCGAACGGCGGCGGCCAGCCACGATCCGCCCGTCGCACGCTCGATCTGCCGGCCGGCATCCTGCATGCCCTTCCGCGTGTCGCGCGGAACTGCGGCGGCGATCACCTCCCGAGCGCTGACCAGCTCGGCGCCCGTCTCAGCGCACAGCCGCATCGCCAGCGTGGTCTTGCCGGAGCAGAGTGCACCGGCGAGGACGACAATCGGAGCGTTCGACGTGGCGGTCATGGCAGGAGCTAGGCCTCCTCGCCTGCGGTCTCGTCCTTCGCGAAGCTGAGGAGCCCGTCCTCGTCGACCGCCAGGTACCCGTTGCCGTCGCGAAGCTCACAGCGATCGCCGTCGTAGTCGAGAGCGTCGGTGGCGGCGTGCAGATCGACGTAGGTCGCGCCATTCGACGACGCGAAGGGCTCCCAATCGCCGGGCAGCGGATCTGGCAGCGCATCGGCGCGCGCGACCAGCGGCCGCCCGAAGTCCCGTCGCGCGTTCGCCCGATAGGCCCGCCAGACGTCGAACAGCGGCACCGTCTTGCCGTCGGAGTCCTCGTCGTGGTACTCGAGGTGATGGAGCTCATCGCCCATCCCCTGCAACGCCTTCTCGAGGCTCGCAAGCGTCGCGGCGTCGTCGCCGGGCACTACCGTCACGCGGCTCGCCAGCTCGGGGATCTGGTCCCAGCGCAAGAGCGCGAACACCCCGATCGGATCTTCTGGGACCTTGGTATCCAGGGCTTTCTCGACGTCCTTCAGCTCGAATCCGTCCGGTAGCTCGACGCCAAATTCGCCGAGCCGCTTCCGCTTGACGTCGAACGAAGACGGCGCCGTGAATATCGCGGCGTCGAAGCGCTGGCTGCGCCGGATCGCCGGGTCCGCCTTGTCGACGTTGTTGGTCGCCACGAAGAACAACACCCGGCGCTGCTCCCAAAGACGAGCGAGCTTCGGCAGCATGCTGGTCGTGAGGAACCGGCCGAACGGGTCGGAGTCGTCGCCGCGGCGCCCCCGGATCAGCTCGTCGACCTCATCGAAGAGCACGACGCAGCGATCCAGCTCCATCAGCTGCGTGAAGATCGACTCCGCGCGCGCCGGGACTTGGTCCAGGCCCTCGCTCACGAACGCCGACGCAGGAACCTCGACGAAGTCCCAGCCGATCGCCCCCGCAACGGCCTCGACGAGCGTCGTCTTGCCCGTGCCGGGAGGTCCGAAGAGGATTGCGGACCGGGCGTCGTCCTTGGGGATCAGCGGGCGATCGGGGTCGACTTCCGCCCGCTCGCTCGCCTGTGCCTGGATCGGGTGGACGAAGAGTCCCGCCAGCTCGCGGCCCACCGATAGACCGGCGCCGTCGGTCCATGTCCTGCCCCGCTCGCCAAGCGCCTCCTCCGCTTTCCTCCGGCTCGAGTAGCGGGACTTGCGCACGGCGAGCTCGTCGCGGGCGGCGTCCGCCGCCCAGTGGCCTACGAGCCGCCGCAGCGCCTGAAGATAGGAGAACACGGCAGCCGTCGCCCACGCCTCCGGCACACGCCGGTGAGGATGATGACCTGAGCACCACCCGACACCGCCGTCCTTGAGCTCGACCTTCGTCCGAGCGGCCAAGTCGCGCGCGCGGATCAAGTTGGGTAGATGTGGCCGCAGCAGCTCGCGCAGCTCACGCCCCTCCCTGTGCAGCAAAGCCGGCCGCAGCAGCTCGGCGAGCGTCTCGAAGCTGTAGCAATAGGCGTTGCCCGCGCGCGGGAAGTGGAACAGCGGCTCGTAGAGCGGCCAGCTCCCGTGGGCGGACTGCTGGGAGAAGAACGCGTCGAGAGCCGACGCGTAGAGCTCACGGTGCTCGCCGGCCACCGTGCCCGGAGCGTCGCGACGATGGCCCTCGGATGCGTTGACCCGGCCCTCGTAATCGGCGATCAGAGCCCAGGCGAGCTGCTGAGCGTCGACGCTCTGGGCCTCGCCGCGGATCAGAGCGGTCTGCGCCGAGAGCGTACGGCCGCACCACAGCAACGCGACGGTTCGCTTCTGCTCAATCTCACGCGGGAGCACACGGAGATGGATCTTCTTTGCCGAGCGGCGACGCTCGTACTCGTAGATCAGCCGCAACGCCCAGCAGGTATGGAAGGAGTTGGGCGGATAGCGCTGCTCGGAATGCTTGGCGACATCCTTCTTCGAGCTGGGCTTCCTGACCTTCTCGGCGATGCCCTGGGCCTCGGGCAGCTTCGGGTCCAGCTGGTCCCAGACGAACGTGACGTGGTTGCGTAACTTGGCCGCGAACGGCTCGAGCGCCTCGTCGCCGGCCTGAGCGAGCAGTATCGGCAATGTGCGAACGCGCGAGTAGACCTCAGCGGCGCCCTCGCTCTGCCACCTGACGCTACTCCGCTCGAGCGCGGCAACGGTGAAGCCGTCGACCGTGTCGGCCAGCGTCGACCGTGCCTCCTTGTATCCCTTCTGATGGTCGGGTACGTCGGCGAGAGACTCGAAGCAGGAGGCGGATGTGCTCAGGTGACGGACGGGCTCGTCGTCGACAGGCGCCTCGTCCAGCTTCAGCATGAACCAGGGCTGCCCCTCAGCCCTGAAGGCGCCCACGCTCGCTGCGTGCAGCAGTACGTCGTTGTTCAGCGCCTGACGCTGAGCGCGCAGCTCGTCCAGATCCATACGGGCCGTCCCCTCACGCGGCTAGGCGCGTGAGGCGCGCGAACCGCTCGGCATTGATGCGCTCCTTCTCGGATACAGCAAGCGCTAGATCGACATTCAGGATGTTCGCCATGTGCACCACATAGAGAGCTACGTCCGCCAGCTCTAGCGCCGGGTCCTCTCCCGGCACCTCGACCTGACCGTTGCGGGTTCGCCGAACTGCGCGTGAGAGCTCTCCGACCTCCTCCTGCAGCAGCAACAGCCCCTCCTGCGCCGACTCGTCCGACCAGCCGCGTAGAGCGGCCGCACGCGCGTAGTAGTCCTGCAACGAACGCAGGGCACGCGTCGGCGCGTCGGCAGCGGCCTGCTGGGGCGTGCACGCGTCGATCGCCTGCCGGGGACCCGCGACCACACGGACCTTGTTGGCCATCCCCGGCTCGACCGGGGTGCATGCCGCATAGACCGGAACTCCGAGCGCGTGCGCGTATCCCAACTCCATGGCGGCGCTGCGGCCGATGTAGCCAGCGGGCGCGTGCAGCCAGACGAAGTCCGCCGCCTGCATCGCGCGCAGGTGACGATCCTCGATGTCGGCGGGTGCGTCGTCGACCTCGTGGGCCGCGAAGACGAAGCCGTCGCGCTCGGCGACGAAGTCGAGATCGAGCGGCGAGATGATCTCGATCCCCGCAGCGATCAGCTCGTGATGTGCGCGACGCAATCCCTCGCTGTCCCGGCGGAAGCTGCCGCACAGCACGACGCTCAGCGCTTTCGAAGAGTCGCGTGCGGGAGTGGACGTGGGCACGATAGGATAAGTCATACGTAAAGTATGGATAACTTATACGACAGAGCGGATTACCTGCGCGAGGACGCCACTCGGATCGAGG
>CAMLNW010000251.1 GCA_946481495.1 uncultured Actinomycetes bacterium | reverse complement strand
GACAAGGCGATCGACCTGATCGACGAGGCCGCCTCGCGCGCCCGGATCAAGTCGATGACCTCGCCGCCGGTCTACCGCGAGCTCGAGGAAGAGATCGAGACGACGCGGCGCGACAAGGAGGCCGCGATCGAGGCGCAGGAGTTCGAGAAGGCGGCCAACCTGCGCGATCAGGAGCGGCAGCTGACGAACAAGAAGCGCGACCTCGAGGAGCAGTGGCGCTCCGGTGAGTCCGGCGAGCGGCCGGAGATCGGCGAGGAGGAGATCGCCGACATCGTCTCGATGTGGACCGGCATCCCGGTCTTCAAGCTGACCGAGGCCGAGACCCAGAAGCTGATGCGGATGGAGGACGAGCTCCACAAGCGCGTGATCGGCCAGAACGCGGCGATCGAGGCCGTCTCGAAGGCGATCCGCCGCTCGCGCGCCGGGCTCAAGGACCCCAAGCGCCCGACCGGCTCGTTCATCTTCCTCGGCCCGTCCGGCGTCGGCAAGACAGAGCTCGGGCGGACGCTTGCCGAGTTCCTGTTCGGCGACGAGGACGCGATGGTCCGGATCGACATGTCCGAGTACATGGAGAAGCACTCCGTGTCGCGGCTGGTCGGCTCGCCGCCCGGCTACATCGGCTACGACGAGGGCGGACAGCTCACCGAGGCCGTGCGGCGCAAGCCGTACAGCGTGCTGCTGCTCGACGAGATCGAGAAGGCGCACCCGGACGTGTTCAACATCCTGTTGCAGATCCTCGAGGACGGCCGGCTGACCGACAGCCAGGGCCGCACCGTCGACTTCCGCAACGCGATCGTGATCATGACCTCGAACGTCGGCGCGGCGCAGATCGCCAAGAACACGGAGATCGGCTTCACGATCGGCGACGAGGACACCGGCGTCACCTACGACCAGATGAAGACGCGGATCATGAGCGAGCTCAAGAAGGTCTTCCGGCCCGAGTTCCTCAACCGCATCGACGAGGTGATCGTCTTCCACAAGCTGGCCAAGGACGAGATCCGCGAGATCGTCGAGCTGCTGCTGAAGCGGATCCGCGAGTCGCTCGCGGAGCGCGAGCTGTCGCTCAACCTCTCTGACGACGCGGCCGACCTGCTGGTCGAGAAGGGCTGGGACCCGTCGATGGGTGCCCGCCCGCTGCGCCGTGCGATCCAGCGCTACATCGAGGATCCGCTCGCCGACGAGGTGCTCGCCCAGAACCTCGATCCGGGCTCGACCGTCGAGGTCGAGAAGGCCCCCGACGGCGACGAGCGCGACGTGACGATCACGATTGCCAAGCCGGCGCGCAAGCGCGAGAAGGTCGGCGTCGGCGCCGAGGGCGGCGACGGCGAGGACGCGGCGCGGCTCGAGGATCACGACGACGACGAGCATCGCGACGACGGCGAGCAGCTGTCCGAGGATCTCGAGGTCCCGGACGCCCCGCCGGTGCCCGACGGCGACGCCTCCTCCGGCGACGACGACTAACCGGCTGACGCTAGTCGCAGACTGCGCAGAAGGAGTCCCAGCTCGCGTCCGTCTGCCGGTAGGCCGAGGCTGGTCGGTGAACAGGGCGAAGCGATCCTGAGCTCCACCGTTACCGTCCCGTCCGGCGACGGTTGCGCATCGATCTTGACCTCGCGCGGCTTGAGGTCGAGATCGGCGGCGTCGAAGCGCAGGACCTGCTCGCGTCGCCCGTTGACGTGCACCGTCACCCGCTGACGTCTGTCGGCAAGGCCTACGAAGGCGGCCAGGTCGGCTACTAGGACCGCCGGCGTGTTCGGCTCGACCTTCACCGCGAGCGCGGCGTGGCGACCGGTGGTCCAGCGTCCCAGTGGCTCGGGGAAGGACCATCCGTGCAGGAGCGAGTCGAGCGGGTCGTCATCGCAGTTGAGCGAGAGTGGTCCCTGGCGGAGGTCGTGGAGCTGGTCGGCGGGGTCGGGAGCCCGACGGCGATTGCGGCGCAGCTCCAGCACTCCGGCCAGCGTCGGACGGGCAAGCAGCTCGACGCTCTGGCGGCGAACGTCTTGAAGCTCCACTGCGATCCGGTCGCTGCGACCGCGACTCTCCGGCGGGCGGCAGCGAGCAGCGTGCTCGCGGACCTCGAGTCGCGACACTCGCTCCGACGCGAGGCGGTCGAGCACCACGTCCGGCACGGGCTGGTCGAGCGCTCGCGCGAGGTAGCTCAAAGCGGCGCGGGTCTGCACGACGACGCGTTGGGCGGTCGCGGTCTCGACGACGAGATCCCAGTCGAACTCGTCGCCTCTTGCCTGGATCGCCGTCGCGGCGTCGGCGGCCCAGCGCAGCGGCGGGATCGGGTTGTACTCCGACGCATGGAGCCAGGCGTGCAGCGCCTGATCCTCCGCGGCGGGCACCTTGACCGGGACGCCGCCGATGTCCGCGGTCGCGGCGCGCTCCCAGAGCGGGATCTCCGCCACGGGATCGCGAACGAGGTGAAGGGCCCCCCAGTGCAGGTCGAGCTGGACGTCGTCGCGCTGCCAGACCCATGCGGGGTACTCGCGGGCGAGTGTCCGCCTGGCGTACCAGTTCGGAAAGACGTGGGCGTCCCAGCCGGCGGCGATCAGCGCGTCGATAGCGCGGTTGCGCTCATCTGGCCGGACGAGCGCGTCGACGTCGCCGATCGGTCGCAGCCCGAGCTCGCAGAGCCCGCTCGCCACGAGCGCGGCGCCCTTGAGGACCAGTGGCTCGATACCGGCATCGACGAGCGCTCGCAGCGCGTCGCGGCTGCCGGCGATCGTGTGGGCGTTGGCGGCGAGCGAGTGGCGGCGATGTCCGTGCAGGGCGGGGGTCAGGTCGTCGCGCACTCCGATCCGGCTCAGATTGCTGGCGAGCAGCGGCAGCATCCGCTGGGAGCCGCCGTCGAGGCTGTCGATGTCGACGACGGTGCGCCAGTCGCGGTAGGCGGCGATGGCCGGGTCGCCGTCGAGCAGCGCGGCGCGCAGCAGCGACGTCTCGAGCGCCGACGGCAGCAGTGAGTACGAGACCTCGTTCACGACTGGGATGCCGCCGCGCGGCGGCGAGCGAGAGTCGCGCGCGCCAGGCGCAGGTACTCCGCGTTGGCGACGTCCCGGCGACGGACTGTGACGTTGCCGCCGTGTACACGGCGGCGGGCGACGACGCTGGGCAGGACGTGCTCGACGACTCCCGCGTCGCGACAGCGGGCATGCCACTCAGGAAAGTCGACCACGGCGTAGCTCTCGTCGAAGTCGCCGACGCGGTCGAACGTGGAACGCCGCGCGAGCAGCGCCGACTTGGCGATTCCAGGTGCCGGCTCGGTCCGGGCAGTCAAGCCAGGAGGTGCGTCGTCGAGGAACTCGACGACGTGGCCGTAGACGACCTCGACGTCGGCGCGCTCGGCGAGCAGGGCAGCCTGACGCTCGAGCTTGTCGGCGAGCCATACGTCGTCGGCGTCCAGGAACCCGATCAGCGGAGCCGCCGACTCGCTGAGCGCGGCGTTCAAGGCGGCGGGGGTCCCGCGCGGTGGTTGGCGTAGCACGGCAACCGCATCGCCGAAAGACTCGGCGATCGCTGCCGAATCGTCAGTCGAGCCGTCGTCCACGACGATTAGCCGACTCGGCGGCAACGTCTGGGACAGCACGCTCTCGATCGCCTCCGCCAGGTAACAGGCGCCGTCGCGGACCGCGATGACCGCGTCGATCGTGTCCTGGGTGCGCATCCGCAAGAGGGTACCTTTGGCCGTGTGCGACTGCTCTTCGTCTGCGGGCGGCCGCCGTGGCCGGCGGATGGTGGTTCAGCGCTGCGCACGGCGGCTCTGCTGCGCGCGCTCGTCGAGGGCGGGCACGAGGTCGAGCTGCTCGCGTTCGGGCGACCCGCGTATCGCCCAC
>CAMLNW010000250.1 GCA_946481495.1 uncultured Actinomycetes bacterium | reverse complement strand
AGACGTGTGCAGCGAGACCTTGATCGTGTCGGCGACCCAGTCGATGTCGGCGTCGGCGAGATGCACGAGCGCATTCCCGAAGATGTGGGTTGCTACAGCCATGCGGGTGTGCTCCTTCCTTTCCGCGCTCAGCGCGGGAGGGCTATTGGTGGTTGAGTCGGTGCGCTAGGCGCTTCGAGCGCGCCCAGAGGGCTGCTAGTCGGAACAGAGCCGGAACATGGCGTCTAGCCGGGTAGCACTAGACGTCGCTCCCGGTAGGCGACCTGGAGTTGGCCGGCGTCGGTGACGTGATCGGCCGGGTACTCGGTCGTGTCGTAGCGGCGGGGCATCGCGACGACGCGGGATGCGCCTGGCGGGAGTGAGAACCGGGCGCCGCGATACTCGGGCGGCACACCGTAGAAGGTGCCGCTCGGGTCCTCGCGGATCGCGGCGTCGACGCCGACGGTGCGGAACTCGAGCGACTCGTCGGCGTGGCAGACCGATGCAGGCGCGGGCACCCAAGCTGCGAAGTTCTCGTAGGAGCGCGTGGTCGCGTCGGGAGCGGTCATGCAGTCGTAGATCCCAACACGGCCGCTGCTATAGGCACTGGTCGGCGAGAGGTCCTGGCTGGCGCCGTGCAACACGGGGAGCGTGTGCTCGAGGAGTCCGCGACCAGCCAGCCAAACGGCATAGCGGCCGTCGGCGCGCAGGACGACCGCGAGCGAATACCAGGTATCGGCGGCCAGCGGCGGGAGATCGAAGTCGCCGCCGATAAGTCCTACTCCCACGCCGATGCCGTTCCACGTGAAGAGACGGATCGCGCTCCGGCTATTCCAGTCGGGTATGACCGCCAAGAGCACCGTGTCGGTGGTGCTCCCGTACCGGAGAACGAGTCCCTGCGAGAGCGACAAGCCGCGATCGACACTCGAGGTCTTGAAGTCGACGCGGGCGGCGACATCGGTGAACACCGTCGCGCCGGCCAGCGCGAAACAGCCACTGACGTCCGCGATCGCGCCGCCCGTGTCGGAGACGGCCGTCCGCTCGAGCACGTGATCGGTCGCGTTGACCGCATAGTCGGTCGTGTCGCCAGCGCGCGTCCACGTGCCGCCTTTCGCCATCGTCTTGCCGTTCAGCGCGCCAGCGGCCTGGTCGAACTCGTCGCGGGCCGTCAGGCTGGCGGGCGGGCTCAGCACCATCGGCGTGCGTGCGACGCCACCGCCGACGTCGGCTACCGGTCGGAGGATGAGGTAGTTAGCGGCGATCTCGTCGCCGGGTATCTCGGCCTGCGCCTCGAGGCGAATCTCGCCGACCTGAAGGCCCGCATGGGCCTCTGGCAAAGTAACTGTTCCAAGGTCGGCCTCGATCCACTGGTTGCCGTGAGTGACGGTCTCCCACGGGAGAGGCTTAAACGGCCCGTCACCGCTGCGATAGGTCCCCCGAAGGCTCACGCTGCCAGCGCTGGTCTCGTGTGCCACGACTCGCGCGATCAACTTGAAGACGCCGACGAGGGCGATGTTCCCGGTGGAACAGATCGCGACCGGCGTCGAGGTCAGGGCAGCGCTGACTACGTCGCTGGACGGGTAGGCGCCGATCTCGCTGTCTGGGCTGCCGGCCATTCCGGCGGTCACGAGGTCGTCAGCGACGATCAGCAGATCGGTGCCGGGCTGGTAGCCGCCGTTCTCAAGCCCCCACGCGCACAAGTCGCGGTGCTTGCCGGCGAGGTCGGTGAAGATCAGCCGGGCCTCGGCGTTGACATCGCCGCCGACGTCGGGAACCTCGAGTTCGTGCAGCGGGGTCGACTGCGAGCCGGGCTCGGCTGGGTAGACGATCTCGTCGCTGTAGACGAACGGGTCGCAGTCGAGGCGGATCGTGACGGTCGGCCCGCGGCGAAACCATCCGTCGCCGTGGTCGCGGGGTAGGTCCTCAACCTCACCCGCCTGGACGTAGACCGTGCCGGTCTTCGTCGACCCGGCCGGGCTCACCTGAAGCTCAATCCCGCGGTTACGGCCGCCAGCCGAGATCCGCTCGGCCATCTGCAGCTTGTCGATGATCCCTTGCAGCAGTTCGATCGCGGCGTCCATGTTGGCCTGCCGCTCGATCCGCAGCTTGATCGTGAGCTGCGCGAGCTCGTGCTTGGGCGGGCGCAGCAAGACCGCACCGTCGGCGTCGGCGGACTTGACCCACTCAAGGATCTTGCGTGCGGGTTTCCAGTCGAGCTCGCGGCCGCGGATGCCCGTCACGCCGTTGAGATCGAGTCCGTCGAGGATCAGTGTCTCGTAGACGGACATCAGATCCTCGCCACCGCGCCATCGCCAGGTGTGCGGTCACGCTCCTGGTAGATCGAGCCGAGCTGGCCCGTCATCAGATCGGCGAGCGCTCGTACCGCCTCCATCGACGTGATCGAAGAGACACGATCAGCGAACTGCGTCTGCCGGTCGATCGCCTCACGCAACGCCTTCGCCTCCTCCGCCTGCCGTTGTGTTGCCTCTGCCAATGCGTTCTGCGCGTCGGTGTTCTCGTCCATCGCCTTGTTGAGCTGGACGATCGACGACCGCAACCCGAGCAGTTGGTCATCAACCTCGTTGATCTCACCTTTGACCCGCCGGACGGCGGCCTTGTTGCCCGTTTTCTTCGCGCGCTTCAGTGCCTTGGCAAGCTTCGCGCGGCGATCTGTGAGCTTGCTGACGGACTGCGTGGCGAGGTCCCGCTTCGCCGCGAGACCCTGGTCGGACTCGGGGTCGATACCGGCGACGAGCAGCTCGTCGTCGATGCGGCTCTCGCTGCGCTCGATCCGCTCCTGGACACGATCCGTAGAGGCAAGCTTGCGGCCGATCGGTCGGCCCATCTGATCCTGCAGCAGAGACAGCCCGCCACGGAGCCGGCGTGTCGCGATGCGCTCGCTGCCGGTGAACCCGCGCTTGGCCATCGCGCGGATATCGCGCTTGATTAGCCGCTCTGCGCTTAGCAGCTGCGTCATGTTGCGACCACGGACCTGGCGCGCGAGCTGGCGGGTCAGCCGATCGGCGTCCTCGGTGCCGGGGCTACCGCCGAGCTGACGCAGGGTCGCGCGTAGGCGAGCGCCCGGAGTGTCACGCTCCCACACGGCAACCTTGCGCCGCCCGGCGGGCTTACCGCCGCCGCGCATGGCGACCAGACCATGTCCACTGAGAACACCGCCGCGCCGCGCGCGAGGCCAGTTGAGGACATCCCTCGGATCGCCGCTGTTGCGGCCGAGATGGATATGAGGAACCCCGTTTGCGGCGCCGCTAACGCCGATTCGCTGGCCAGCCGATACGCGCTGCCCAGATCGGACGCCGACCTTCTTCAGGTGGGTGTACCACCATTGATCGCCGCCGCGGCTGCCGGTCAGGTAAACCTGATAACCGTCGAAGCGCGAGCCGCCGCCGCCCCAGCCGCCGGATATCCGCCCGATCGTCCCCGCCACAACAGCGCGCACGATCGTGCCGACCGGCGAGCCGAGGTCAATAGCGTTATCCGATTGCCAGTTGCCGAGTGAGTGCGTTCCGGCATACGGTGTGCCGATCAGGTTGCCTGCACGAGAGAGCGGGTAGGCGCGGCGGCCGCCACCTCGACGCCCACGCGCGCCGGAAACGCTCACACGCTCGCGGGTCGGGCGATCGTCGGCGTCGGGAACGATCCCCTCGAGCGTCTCTTGCAGCAGGCGCCAGCGCGCCGTGCCGTTCATTCCCGCCTCGATGCCGCCAAGCAGCGCGTCGTCGGTGAGCGGCTGCAGCATGGACGGCAACAGCGGCCGCGAGATCTTCGGCTGCGTCGTCTTCGTGTACGACGAACCCTTCATCCCCTGGCCCTTGGTGGCGAGAACCGCGCGCTGGGCGTCGTCGAGGTACGACGACGCGTTGCCGTAGTGGACGCCTACCCACGGCTG
>CAMLNW010000249.1 GCA_946481495.1 uncultured Actinomycetes bacterium | reverse complement strand
GGCGTCAAGTTCGCCGACACGCCCGACGAGGCCGCCGCCCACGCCGAGGACATCCTGAAGCTGGAGATCAACGGCCACTGGCCGCGCGGCGTGCTGGTCGACCCGAAGGCCCAGGTCAAGCAGGAGTACTACGCCGGCGTCGTCTGGGACGGCACGCGCAAGCAGCCGCTGCTGCTGTTCAGCGACATGGGCGGGATCGACATCGAGCAGGTCGCCGAGGAGCACCCCGACCACGTCGGCCGCGGCCACTTCTCGAACCTCCTCCCCTACTCCGACTTCCAGGCCAAGCAGGTGATCGCGGCGGCTGGCGTCGGCGGCAAGGAGCTCACGCGCCTGACCCCGATCCGCTGGCGGAGATCAACCCGCTCGCCCAGCTCGAGGACGGCTCCTTCGTCGCGCTCGACGCGCACATGGAGATGGAGAACGAGGCGATGGGCCGCCAGAAGAAGGTGCTAGCGGCGATCGGCATCTCCGAGGACGAGGGCACCCGCGAGGGCCACGAGCCGACCGAGTTCGAGGCGCTCGTCAAGGAGATCGACTCCGCCGACCACCGTGGCGTGATCCAGGGCAAGGACACCGGCTTCCACGGCAACATCGGCCTCGTGATCGGCGCCGGCGGCGGCTCGCTGACGCTGACCGACGCGGTCCGCTCGCAGGGTGGCGCGCCGGCCAACTACTCGGAGATCGGCGGCAACCCGTCGGTCGCCAAGGCGCGCGGCCTCGCCAAGGCGGTGCTGGAGAAGGACGGCGTCGAGAAGATCGCGGTGATGATGTCGATCGTCTCGAACACCCGCGTCGACATCGTCGCGCGCGGCGTGATCCAGGCCTGCCTCGACCTCGGCAAGGACCCCGGCGAGACGATCGCGATCTTCCGCATCCCGGGCGCCTGGGAGGACGAGGGGTTCAAGATCCTCGACAAGTACGGGATCGAGTACTGCGACCGCACGGTCTCGCTGCACGAGGCGGCAGGCCGTGCCGTGGCCAAGATCCAGGGAGAGGCGGCCTAAATGTCCATCCTGATCAACGAGAACACGACTTTCATCGTCCAGGGAATCACCGGGCGCGAGGCGATCAACCTGACACGCGAGTGCCTCGACTACGGCTCGAAGATCGTCGGCGGCGTGACCCCCGGCCGCAAGGGCCGCGAGGTCCACGGCGTGCCGGTCTTCGACACGATCGAGCAGGTGATCGCCCACAACGGCGGCGCGGTCCCCGACGGCTCGGTCGTCACCGTCCCCCCCGCGTTCACCAAGGATGCCGTCTTCGAGGCGATCGAGAACGGCATCAAGCTGATCGTGATCGTCACCGAGCGCATCCCGCGCCGTGACGTCGCCCAGATGGTCGAGCTGGCGAACATGCGCGGCGCACGGATCATCGGCCCGAACTGCCTCGGGCTGATCGTTCCCGGCGTCGCCAAGATGGGCGGCATCGGCGGCCCCGCGAAGAACGCGGAGCAGGCCTACCAGCCCGGCTCGATCGGCGTGATGTCGCGCTCCGGCGGCATGACGACCGAGATCTCCTCGACGCTGACCGCCGCCGGCCTCGGCGTCTCGACCGCGATCTCGATCGGCGGCGACGCGATCATCGGCTCCGCCTACGCCGAGCTGATGCCCGAGTTCGAGGCAGACGAGCAGACCGAGGCGATCGTCATCTACACCGAGCCGGGCGGCCGCATGGAGGCCCAGCTCGCCGAGTGGGTCTCCGACAACGACTCGCGGCTGCCGATCATCGCCTTCATGGCCGGCCGTTTCATGGACGACGACGAGATGCAGGGCATGTCCTTCGGACACGCCGGCACGATCGTCGAGGGCAAAGAGGACTCCGCGACCGAGAAGATCGCCCGCCTCGAGGCAGCCGGAATCCCGGTCGTCGAGCGGATCGACGAGATCCCCGACGCGGTGAAACGCAAGCTCGAAGAGAAGAAGGCGGTGGCCTGATGCCCGGTACGTTCATCGACGTCGAGGTCGACGCCTCGGTCAAGGCAGACGTCGAGCTCGCGAAGAAGCTCGAGGAGGTCTGCCCGGTCGACATCTTCGCCGCCACCGATGGCGGTGTGGAGATCGTCGAGAAGCAGCTCGATGAGTGCGTCCTCTGCGGTCTCTGCCTCGACGCGGCGCCTGACGGGACCGTTGTCGTCAAGAAGCTGTACGACGATTCGGCTCTGATGCGCTAGGGATCGGGCGTTGCTGCCCGCGGGTCCTGTCTCCGATTTTGGTTCACGTGCTCGTTCCTGCGCCGCGAACGCAAAATCGTCGCCACCCGCGGAGGCACGACGTCGGTTCCTGTACGACGGGCTAGGCCGAGGTTCAAAGGCGTGGAGCCTCGAAGGTCGACACGCTTCTAGGTGGAGACTGCGGCCTGGCGGGGGCGCATCCACCACTCGCCGTCAAGGCGGCTGAACATGGCTCGGCCGGAGAGGGCGGTTGCGAGTAGTTCCTGGTCTTTGGTTTGGACGATGGTCCAGTCGGTGTGGGTGAGGCGGAGGCGGTGGGTTCGGAGGTGTTGGAGGGTGTGGGGCTCGAAGCGGCCGCGGACCTCTACGGCTCCGGCCTTGGCGGAGTCGTGGAGGAGGTGGTCGAGGACTTGGCCGGCGTTGTCGGAAGTGGCGATGATGGCGACGACCTCGGCGAGCCAGCCTGGGGTGAGGTAGGTGACGTAGGCGCCGAGGGGCTTGCCGTCGGCGTCTTTGACGAGGCGGCGCTCGACGCGCTGGCCGACGTTGACGAGGTCCATTTCGTGGCGGAGGAAGGAGAGGAAGCCTTCGGTGAAGGCTGGGCGGAGCGGGTAGGGGCGCTTGAGGCGGTCTAGGAGATCGAGGAGGTCGGCGTCGTTGAGGGGCTCGGTGGATCCCTGTGGCTTGGGGACGCGGCGGCGGGCGGTGAGCTTGTCGGCGCCGGCGAGCAGCTTGCCGCCTGGGGCGCGGTCGCGGCTGGTGGCGCGGCGGGCGATGGCGCTGGCGGCGAGGCCGGCTGGGGCGAGGGTGTAGGCCCAGCCGATCGAGCGGCCGGTGTCGGTGGTTCCGCCGAGGCGGTCCCACATGTCGTGGACCTGGTCGAGGACGCGGTCGTTGGCGGTCATGTCCTGGGGGCCGGCGACGTAGCGGCGCAGCAGTAGGGCGCCAATGCCGCGGGGGCGGTGGGCTGGGGCGACGATCAGGGGGCCGGTGAAGGCGAGCTTGACGGTGCGGTCGCGGAAGTGGAATGGGCGTGGGTGCGAGCCCATGACGCCGATGACACCGTCGTCGGGGTCCTCGTAGACGAGCGCGGGGATCTCGGGGTCGGCGAACGGATGGTCGAGCAGGGCGCGGGCGAAGAAGTCGCTGAGGCCGGGGACTGTCTTGGCGGGGTCCCAGCCGACGAACTCGGCGTAGAGCGCGGCGACGGCGGGCAGGTCGACGCGCTCGAGCGGGCGGATCGGCGTCACGCGGCGGTTCCGTCAGCGCTGTTGGCCGCGACGAAGGCGGCGATCTGCTCGGCGCTGCGGAAGCGCTCGATGTCGAAGTCGTCGAGCGGCAGTGCCATGCCGAAGTCGTGCTCGATCTCGGTGATCAGTGAGATCAGCGCGAGCGAGTCGATCAGGCCGGCGTCGATCAGGTCGGTGTCCGGGGCCGGCACGTCGACGTGCAGCACGTCGCGGATCAGATCGCTGATCTGCCCGGTGAGCTCTGCCGTCGGAGTGCTCATGTGCGCGCCTTCCGCCGCTCAGCCTGCTGCTGGACGAACTGCTCGCGCAGGTTCGGCCGGTCGATGCTGGGCGGCGGCTCGCTGAAGAACTTTGGCCCGGCTTCGGTCATGTAAAAGCAGTCTTCCAGCCGGACGCCGAACTTGCCGGGAATGTAGATCCCGGGCTCGTCCGAGAAGCACATGCCCGGCGCGAGCGGAGTGGTCTCGCCATGCA
>CAMLNW010000248.1 GCA_946481495.1 uncultured Actinomycetes bacterium | reverse complement strand
GCGTCGGACCCGGAGCGCCGATCACCTTCCAGCCCGGCGACGCCGCCTGAGCCGAAACCGCCAAGGCGAACAACGTCAAGACCGCCGCGAGAGTCGTCAGCAACGTGCGAAGCATCCTGTTAGCGCCTTCCATCGTGGACGGGGTTGCAATCGATCCGAAACGCGCGCTCACCGGGCACCTCCCGCGCCCGGACGCGCACTGGGCGCGGTAAGCCGCACCTGGACGACCTTCGCTCGTGCGTCACCGAAACCGACCCGGATTGCGACCACCAGCCTGCCCTCGCGCCGCAGCTGTGCGAGAGCCGCCCTCGAGAGGCCGAAGCGAACACCAACCACGCCCGCCTGCCGCGTCATAGACGTCGCGGACGTGACGCTGCGACGCCGCGACCCGATCTTTGCGCTCGCGGCGAGCCGCACGACACCCCCGCGGTTGACCGAGACACGCAGCCGAGTCTTGCCTCCGCGCGCCAACAGGCGGCGCTGCGCGACCGACAACACACCCACACGACCGATCACCCCACGCGGCCCCTCATCGACATCGCCATCGCCGGCGCCGCCCTTGGTCGGGACCGCCAGGGCCGCCGGGCTCTGGGGCCCAGCGCCCTCACAAGAACCCTCGGCCAACGGATCGCAAGCCTGCGGCGCCACCGGCGCCGGGAAGCCGCCACCGACACGCGCGACATACAGATCCGTGCGACCGTCGGTATCCCACGGAAGGACAGCCGCGTCACTGCGGAAGAACACGCTCCCACCATCAGCGGTGTTCCCCTCGATGTTCGGCTGCTCCCTCGCGAGATCGGTCGTGAGCAACGTGATCTGACCCTCATGCCACTCATAGAGATTCTTGTTGCCACTCACCGCCCCCGGCGCAAGCGGGTCGTAGGAGACGAAGAAGATCCGCGACCCATCCTCTGAGAGCGGAAGCGGATAGCGGCTCGCTCCCTGCTGGTATCCCCTGCTCAACGGCTTGGAGGTGGTCTGCGTCTCATCGACCTCGAGATGCACCGACGGCTGTCCATCGCGCCGGCACGAGACACACTCGAGCGTCCCCGTCGCGGCCGAGTAGCGGTAAGCCTCCGGGGCGCCGCCGCTGTCGTAGCCCGTCAGGTCCGCGTTGGACTGAAACACCAGATGACTGCCACTCGGCGTCGCCTGCGAGCTCCAGCTAGCGTGATCCTGGGCACTGCTCGCGTGGGTGGCGAGAACACCGATGTTGTCGATCTGGCCGGGGACTTTCAGTACGTCCGAGTGCGGGAGCGTCGTTACATAGGACAGCGTCCTCTCATCCCAGAGGTAGACGTTGTAGCCGCGGGTGTCGGCCGCGTCGTTCTGCGCATAGGTCTGCCCCTTGCCCGCAACCAACTGGCCCTTCGCGGCGAAATACGCTCGCGACCCGTCATTCGAAGCGTCGAGCAGCCCCGCGACGCTCGCGCCCGCGCTGTCGGCAGGATTCGACGACGCCGTGAGGTCGACCAGCTCCCCCGTCGCGGCCGTGTAGCGATACAGATCGCACCCGGTACCCAGATTGGTGGGAGTCAGGTCGCAGCTGGTCGCACCGCTGCTGGAACCGTTGGACGCGAGGCCGTAGCGCGCGGTGAAGAAGATGTGACTGCCGGAAGGAGTTGCCTTCTGGAACACCGACTGGCCGTTGTTGGGGGTTGCCGTCTGCGACTGCGAGACATCGACGCCAGTCTGGCCGTTCTCGCGCATGAAGACCGCCAACTGACCGAGATCGCCGCCGAGCTTGCTGGTCGCCGTGAAGAAGAACCGCGAACCATCCACCGACAGCACATTGCGCCCCACGAACCCAGAGGCAATCGGGCCGCCATTAGCGGCCTGCGCGCCAACTCCCACCGTACCGGTCGCGACGACCGGGCCTGACGGGCTCGGGATCACACCGGGGCTGCGCAATGTCCCGTTGTCCCACTCATACAACGCCCCATCGCCAAGGCCAGTGGCTGTGACCGACACCCCGGTGTAGCGAAACGACGTAGTGAAAAACACCCGGCTGCAATCGTCCGCAGCGCCAACGGGCACGTACGTGGCCTGCACCACAGTGCCGCTCGGCGGGACCGTCAGGTTGGTCGGCGCGACGCCCGGAACGAGGGTGTAGCCCCCACCGGCATCGGCACGGTAGAGATTCCACCTCCCGACGTCACGGACCCCCACCGCAGCGGGATCGTCGGTGAGCAGGTGCGGGCTGGTCAAGAACCCGCAATCGAGCTCGCTCGAGATGAACTTGGTGTTGCCGTTGGTGGCCTCACCGTCGACGGTGAGGACCGAGTCCAGCGCCGGGGTGGTGATGAAGTCGCTCGAAAGCCAGCCGGCCGGCCCACGGCTCGCGCGATAGGTCGCCTCGCCGGCACCGGTCGCGCTCGGCGAATAGGCCATCGAGTACGCGATCGACTCTCCGTCGGGGGCGGGCAGTGCAGGATGCTCGCCACCGCCCTGGACGGTCTTGGTCGCCTCGCCGGTCAGGCCCTTGTCCGCCGGTGAGACCAGCTCGAAGCGCCGGCCCTGCGTCAGCCCCTGGTCGTTGAGGGTCTCGAACGGCTGTGCGTCGCCGGTGATCGTGCCCTTCGCGTTGCTCGCAACGACGCGGAAGTAGTAGTCGGTCTCGGGGTCGAGCGCCGTGGGGGACGCCTCGACTGTGAACGGTTTGAAGCCCGACCCCGCGGACAGCGCGTGCTCGGCGGGGATGCGCCGGTCGAGGTCGGCGGGGTCGGCGCCGTACTCGAAGTAGTAGCTGGTGTTCAGGCCGCCCGGGTTGATCTTGGCCTGCAGCGTCGCCTCGGTCTGCTCGACCCATGCGGGGACCTGGTCGACAATCGCGGGTGCCGAGCTGATAGGCGCGTCGGTTAGGAAGATCCCCTCAGCCGAGAAGCGCTCCGGGTTGCCGAACGGCTTCTGGGTCACGATCCGGACGCGGTAGAAGCTGTTGGACTCGAGTCCGGTCACGTTGGCGCTCACCGCAACCGGGCTGCTGCCGGCGGGTAGCTGGATCATCGGCCCCGCCGTCCAGACCGTCCCGTCTGGCGAGTACTCGAAGCGGTAGCCGACCGGGAGCCCGTTAGGATTGACCGTGCCGTTGAGCGTCGCCGTGGTGGTCGTGATGTCTGTGGAATCCGCTGGCATGGCGATGGCCGCAGGAGCGCCATCGTTGTCGGCGGCGAACAGCTGCTGGCCGCCGGTCTGCGACGTCATGTAGATGTCACCCGACCCGGGGGCCACGGCAAGACCGCTCGCCGTGAGACCAGAACCGGCGTAATGCGTATCGACGACGGTCGGCGACGTTCCCGGGCTCGCGACCTCGAAGACCGAGGGGCCGCGAGCGACCAGGAGATGACCGGCGCCGTCGATCGCGATGCCAACGGTGGCACTGCCGTCGCCGAGCGAGGTGTAGGGAATCTCAGGCATGAGAAGCCCAGCCGGCGTCGTCTGGCCAGTGGCGAACCGCAGCACGCGATTGAGATTGCCGTCCGACGCGTAGAGCACGCCCCCCGCATCGACCCCCAAGTGAAACGGCTGGTTGGTGGCAAACCGGCCGTTCGCGGCGCCCGCTGCGGCAGCCACCTTGCACGCCCCCGTAGCGGCAGAGGTGCAGATCTCGAAGTTGTCGGTGCCGACGTCGCCGGGCTGGCCGGTGGGAACGACGTCCCAACCGAAGGCCCGGACGAAGTCGCCATCGGCCTCGAACTCCTGCACGCGGCGGTTAGTCCTGTCGCCGACGATGACGTTCCCAGCGTTCGGGTTACCGGCGGGTACCACAGTCAGATGCCCCTGCGACGCCGCGAACTGGCCGCCGTTCGCACCAGCGGCAGCGGCGATCTTGCAGTCCGCAGCCACCGTGCAGACCTCGAAAGTCGTGACGCCACCCGTGGTGACGTCCCAGCCCCA
>CAMLNW010000247.1 GCA_946481495.1 uncultured Actinomycetes bacterium | reverse complement strand
CGGTCAGATCGCCGCGAGCATCGTGACCGCCCACCTGGAGGCCGGGACGTCGTTCCCGGTCGAGTCCGGCTACACCGCCGCCTTCCTGATGTCCGCTGTCGGGCTGCTGCTGGCCTTCGCCGCCGCGCTGGCGATCCCGCGCGAGCGGCGCGTGCCGCTGCCGGTTCCGGCCTGAGCGGCCCTGGAAATAGAACCGCCCGCGAATCGCGGGCGGTTCAACGACCCAGTCAGGACGGGCAGGGGTACATGTCTTGATTGGGTCTGGCAGCCCGGACGGCGGGAGGCGCCGATACATGCGGCTACGCCCGGGCCTATGTACCGGGCTTGGACGGTGGTGCCAGCGGTCTTGCCGCATGGCTCCTCCTACCCGGCTAGGCGCACTATACGCCTGAGCGGATAATGCGCAAGTACAAAATCGTCTCCGACTTTTTACCCAACTGGTAAGACCAGTCTAGAACCATTAATGGCTCTAGAACGCGGGTTTGCGGGTGGTCTATGCCTATTGGATTAGGGTAGCGCGCGCGGCACCGTCGAGGATGTCTGACTCGCTTACCTCGACATTCCGCACTCCAAAGAGGCGTAAGGCCTCGACGAGGATCACGACGCCCGCGACGATCGTCGGCGCGCGGTCGGAATGAAGGCCTGTGACGTTGCGCCGGCGCTCGAGCGGCATCACGGCCAGCTGGGCCAGGATTCGCTCGGCCGCGGCCAGCTCGAGGTCGTAGCCGTCGACCTTGTCGGGGTCGTAGGGATCGAGTTTCTGGTCGATCGCGGCAAGCGACGTGGGGGTGCCGGCGACGGCGATTACCTTGTCGACGCGCTCGCGGATCTCGGCTGGAACCGCCTCGGCGACGATCCGGCTGGCCTCGTCGGCGAGCGCCTCGAGCTCGTCGTGGTGGGGTGAGTCGTGGGCGAGGTGGCGCTCGGTCTGGCGGACCGAGCCGAGCCGGGTCGACACGTGGAAGGTGGGGGCAGCGCCGGGGCGGCCGCTGACGAACTCGGTGCTGCCGCCGCCGATGTCGATGACGAGCGTGTCGCCGTCGGGCGCGCGGCCCGCGGTTGCGCCGAGGAAGGTCAGGCGCGCCTCCTCGTCGCCGTCGATGACGCGGACGTCGAAGCCGATCTCGTCACGGACGCGGTCGGCTAGCTCCTGTCCGTTCTCGCTCTCGCGTACGGCGCTGGTGGCTACTGCGATCCGTCGCTCGGCTCCGGCGGCGTCGGCGATCTCCCGGTATTCGGCGAGCGCGGCGAGTACGCGGTCGATCGCGGCGGGGGCGAGGTGGCCATTGCCGTCGACGCCTTCGCCGAGCCGCGTGACGGTGGTGTGGCGTTCGAGCTGGGTGAGCGCTCCGTCTGGCGTGACGTCGGCGACGAGCAGGCGAGTCGAGTTGGTGCCGAGGTCGGCGACGGCGATCCGCATCGGCTGAACGCTAGTGCGGCTCGGGCGGGCGGGCCACTGTGGCCCGCCCGCGGTTTGCCGTCTTGCGCCTACTGCTCAGGCGACTCGCAGAGCTTCTGCGGGTCGCTCTTGCACAGCTTGTAGTTGTTGCCCGGCTCCATCAGGTGGCGGGCGGTGATGACGGTCGGGATGTCGGCCCCGTTCTCTGCCGTCACGACATACAGCGCGCCGTTCTCCCAGTCGCCGAGCCCACCGAGCGCGGCGTTCGCCCCGGTCTGGGCGCCCTCCTTCTCGCCGTCGGCGATGCCGACCTTCTTGCCCTGCTCGAAGCCGACCTTCTTGCCCTCACGCAGGCCCTCGATGTCGCCACGCCGCTGACCGCGGGTCGCGCCGACGACCCGACCGGCGTTGTAGATCTTGCGGTAGGCGGGCTGTCCGGCCTCGTACTTGGCGGCCTCCTCGGCCTTGCCCTGCGCGATGCCGTCCTCCTTGCCGGAGTCCGTGCCCTTGCTGTGCCCGATCGCATAGCCGCCGCCCGCGCCGATCACCAGCGCGATCAGCCCGGTCGCGACCAGGGCCCCCGCACCGAACCCGGAGCTGCTGCCACCCGGCTCGGATCCTGCGCCAACACCATCGCTCACGTCGACTCCTCTCGGTTTCCAGCTACCAGACGCCCTATTTCGGGTCCGCCACAGCACTCCTTTAGCCAACGCCCACCCACCTGGCCTCCCATTCCCGCTCTGAAAGCCAACTTGCGGCGCATTGACGCCCATCCCAAGCTTGCTAGCCTCTACAGAGCGACGCGGGGTGGAGCAGCCAGGTAGCTCGTCGGGCTCATAACCCGAAGGTCGCGGGTTCGAATCCCGCCCCCGCTATGGCCTTTGGGTGACCTTGAGATCGCCAAAGGTTCTTGGCGCTCAGAAGTAGATTTGGGCTTGCGTGAGCGGAGCGGGTTGCGGAAGATCCGCACTCCTCGTCGCCGACGAGTTGCGTGTGGTCGCCTCGCGAACCCGAAGGTCCAAATCAGTCCGCGCGGTGAGCGAGACTCTGTCCCATGCCGGATGAGTTGTTGATCGGGCTCGCTGGTGGTGCCATCGGCGCCGTGGTCACGGCCGTCTTCACTCAGGCCGGGCGGGCGTGGATCGCGTGGGGCGAGGTGATTTTGCACGACGAGGAGGCAGACGACCGCAACCGTCGGCTACGCACTTGGGTCGATGATCGAACCCGTGCTCTCGTCCGAGCGATGAAGGGGCACACGACCCGCCTGGCGTCGGAGGGCCCGCTCTACAGCGGGGCACACGGACTGGCCGTGGCGGAGGCCAAGGCGCAGGCGCTACACGAGTATCGAGACGAGGCCGACCGGTCGAGCATCGACCTAGCTCGGATACGAGCGAAGGAGGGAGGCTGGCACTCGTTCTGGCGCAAGCTGCGCAGGCGCCCGGCGCCCACACTGACCGCTGCCCGCGAGGTCGAGCCCTTCTTGCAACGGTGGCGTGAGCCAGTCAGCCGCCACGGAGACGAGTCGAACCCAATCGTGCCAATTGATCGAACTCGCCGGACGTTCGAGGACGCACTCGGCGAGCTTCCCAACCTAGAGCTGACCTAGACGGCCGGCAGGCGTACGAGGTAGGGCAACTCCATCCCGCCTGGGAAGTACATCTCAAGCACCCCGCGCCGCTTGGCCTCCTGAAACGCCCAGTACAGGTCGATGCTCGGTCGGTCGATCTCCCGCGCAACGTCCTCGCCTTCGATGTCGCCGGTCCGGCTCGCGTTGATGAGCCTGAGCGACATCTCGATCACTTGCGCGGTGAGATCAGCGTCGGGCATGGCGGCCACGATACAAACCGTCGGTGTCGGTCTCGCTACTCGGCGCTATCGGGTGGCTGTCGCTGCACCTCTAGGAGCGCGAGAAATGCCGCAGCGTGAAGCAACAGGGCAGCGTCGGTTCGCTCGATTCTGGCGCGGACTCCATGTGCAATCACGTTTCGCAGGTTGAGCCCCAGGGGGTCGCTCAGCAAGTGGTACAGGTAGGCATGCCAGCCCAGCGACGCGAATCGACCGCGTAGCGCATGAAGGAGGGTTCCAAGCGGCCGTACGCCGCCCGGCTCGCCGCCATACGGCTCTTTGATGATTGGAAGCCCGACCTCCCGCGCGAGGTTGCGTATTGCTGCCTCCAAACGCGGAACGATCAGGTGGGCGCTCTCATCTGGTCTGTCGTCCCACCACAGCTCGTACGCACGGGCGATTCGCTCGGCGGCGCTCGCGTCGATCAGGTCTGTGGTGAAGTGCGCTGTGAGGTCTTCGCGCGAAGGCCTGCCATAGCGGTTGGCGAACCGCTCAAGAACGGACACAGCGGATAAGGACCAGAACTGGCTAGCCATCCAACGCGATTGTGCGATGGCCGCAAGCTTGTGGCTCTCGTCATCTACGGCGTGGAATACCGGGATGCCGAAGTCGGGGTCGAGCACGAGCAGCGCGACGTTGTAGGGCCGCCCGTCGCCCA
>CAMLNW010000246.1 GCA_946481495.1 uncultured Actinomycetes bacterium | reverse complement strand
TCGAGGTCGATCACGAGGCCGACGCCCGCGTCCTCCAGCGCGAACCCGCGCGCGCCCAGGAGCACCATGCGGTTGCCGTCGAGCTCGACAGCGGCTCCACCGGCTACCTGCTGCCAGACGACCTCGAGCCCATCGAACCAGTCGAGCCGTGGGCCGCGCTGCTGCCTCCACTCGACCCGACGACGATGGGCTGGAAGGAGCGCGACTGGTACCTCGGCCCGCACCGCGCCCAGATCTTCGACACCGCCGGCAACGCCGGGACGACGCTGTGGTGGGACGGGCGGATCGTCGGCGGCTGGTGCCAGCGCGAGGACGGCGAGATCGTGCTGCAGTTGCTCGAGGACATCGGCGCGGATGGCGTCACGGCGCTCGAGCGCGAGGCCGCCCGCCTGACCGACTGGCTCGACGGCATTCGCATCCTGCCGCGCTTCCCCTCCCCACTCTCGAAGACCGGCAGCGCCCGCGGCTAGAGCCACTCGAGCTCTTGCGCGCGGCGGCCAGCCAGACGAAGAACTAGATTGCCAAGCCTCATGCGCTACTCGCGATACGTCGCGCTCGGCGACAGCACCACGGAGGGAATCGACGACCCGGCGCCTGGCGGCGGGTTCGCGGGGTGGGCAGATCGCCTTGCCGCGCGGCTGGCACGCGAGAACCCCGGACTGCTCTACGCGAACCTCGCCGTACGCGGGCGTAAGGCGGGACAGATCCGTGCCGAGCAACTGCCGCCCGCGCTGGCGATGGAGCCCGACCTGGCAAGCGTGTTCGGCGGGATCAACGACATCCTGCGGCCGCGAGTCGACCTGGCCGGGGTGCTCGGCGACGTCGAGGCGATGGTGGCGGCGCTGCGCGAGAGCGGCGCGACCGTGCTGACGATGACCTATCCCGACACGACCCGCGTGATGCCCGCGGCGCGGCCGACGATCCCGCGCGTGCTCGAGTTCAACCGCGGGCTGCGCGCGATCGCGGCGCGGCATGGGGCCGTCGTGCTCGACCTCGAGCGCGAGGGGCTGGTCGATCCGCGCCTTTGGGCCGACGATCGCCTGCACGCCAACGCGGCCGGCCACGCGCGGATTGCCCACGGAGCGGCGCACGCGCTCGGCGTCGAACCGGACGAGGACCCGTGGACGCCGCTGCCGCCGGCCGAGCAGCTGCGCCGCGCCCGCGCCTGGGCACGCGAGGCGATGTGGGCCGGCCGCTACATGGCGCCGTGGATCGTCAGGCGCGTCCGCGGTCGCTCGTCGGGCGACGGGGTCGTGGCGAAGCGCCCCGAGCTGGCGCCGGTCGAGCCGACTTCGGGCAGATAGGAGGCCCGTCATCGGCGGGGAGCCTTCGACGGCGAAACCGCTGCTGGTCGTCCGCCATGTCCCTTGGGAGGGCCCGCACGCGATTCTCGACGTGTTCGACGGCGTGCCGGTCAGGCTGATCGACAGCCTCGACAGCGACGAGCCGCTGCCGGCCGTCGCGGACGTCCGCGGAGCCGTGTTCATGGGGGGGCCGATGAGCGTCAACGACACCGATCGCTATCCGCGGCTGGCGGAGGAGATCGCGTGGCTGCGGGGAGCGATCGAGACCGAGCTGCCCATGTTGGGGATCTGCCTGGGTTCGCAACTAGTGGCGCGGGCGTTGGGTGCCGAGGTCGCACCCGGCCCTGCGAAGGAGATCGGCTTCGCGCCCATAGCGGTACTCGAGCCGGGCGATCCAGTCGTTGGACCACTCGCCCCGTCGACATCGGTGCTGCACTGGCATGGCGAGGTGTTCGATCTTCCGCGCGGGGCATCAGCTTTGGCGCGCTCGGAGCTGACCGAGGTCCAGGCGTTTCGGGCCGGTCCGTGCGCGTGGGGCCTGCTGTTCCATGCCGAGGCCGACAACGCGCTGGTCGAGCGATGGCTGGCCGAGCCAACGATGGCCGAGGAGGCGCGCGAAGCGCTCGGCGAGAGCTACGCCGAGATCCTGCATAGGGGTGCGACCCGAGTCAATCTGGACCCGGGCCGTCGGGTGTTCGAGGCCTTCGCACGCTGCTGCGCCGATTAGTTACCGATCGATCACATTATTTCTGCCTTTCGGTATTAGGTACCGATCGGTAGCATTATTCTTTGTTTTGCGCTATAGTTACCGATCGGTACCATGAACGCGAACGACCCATCTGCGTTCGGCGCACAACTCCGCGCCCGCCGTCGCGAGCTCGGGATCACTCAGAACGACCTCGCCGACGTCATCCGAGTGAACCGTCGCGTCATCGGCGAGCTCGAGCGCGGCAAGAGCTTTGTCCGCCTGCAGATCGCC
This sequence comes from uncultured Actinomycetes bacterium, assembly GCA_946481495.1. Next base: position 1,658 of record CAMLNW010000246.1, on the reverse strand, counting down.
CTCGACGCCGCACGCGCGCTAGGTCTCGACGTTCGCCTCGACCCACGCGGGCGATGAAGGAGTTGATCGTCCACTTGGCGGGGCGCCGCGCCGGCCGCCTGATCCACAAGGACAACGGCAACCTTCAGTTCCGTTACGACGCCGACTACACGGGCCCCCCGGTCTCCTGGGCGCTGCCGAAGCAAGCCGAGGCACACCCCCACGCCCCCTGCCGTGCGGTCTTTGGCGGGCTGTTGCCGGAGGGAGACGGCCGCGAGACGCTCGCGCGCAACCTCGGCATCTCCGCCGGCAACGACTATGCCCTGCTCGAAGAGGTCGGCGGCGACTGCGCCGGGGCGATCGCACTGCTCGAGCCCGACGAGAACCTGCCCACGGCGCCGACCATCCGCTGGCTCAGCGCCACCGATCTCGACGACATCCTGCGCGAGCTGCCGCAACGACCACTCGCCGCCGAACCCGCGGAGGGCATCCGTCTCTCGCTAGCCGGCGCGCAACCGAAGATGCCCGTCATCGTCGACGGCGACCGGATCGGCCAGCCGACCAACCTCGCGGCCGCTACCACCCACATCGTCAAGCCCGAGCCCGAGACTTTCCCTGGCCTGGTCGACAACGAGGCATTCTGCATGGATCTCGCCCGCGCGATCGACCTGCCCGCGGCGTCGGTGAGCAAGCAGACCAGCGAGTCGGGTCTGCCCTATCTACTGGTCGAGCGCTACGACCGCGATCTGACCGGGGACCCGATCCGTCGCCTCCATCAAGAGGACTTCTGTCAGGCGCTCGGGATTGCCGCCGACCGCAAGTACCAGAACGAGGGTGGTCCGAGCGTCAAGGACTCGATCGAGTTACTGCGTAGCGCCTCGCCGGCTCCGGCGCTCGACGTGCCGCGACTCTGGGAGGCGCTCGTCTTCAACTGGGCGATCGGCAACTGTGACGCCCACGGCAAGAACTTCTCGTTGCTCTATGACGCCGGCGCACCCTCACTGGCCCCGTTCTACGACCTGGTCTGCACGACGATGTATCCGCGCCTGACTACCCGTCTGGCGATGAGCATCGACGGTGCGACCGACATCGGCGACGTGAGCGCGAGTGCGTGGCGGGAGTTGGCATCGAGCACCGGACTGAGCGAGCGCTTCGCCCGCGAGACGACCAGACGGGTCATCTCACGGACGAAAGCCGAGGCGCCGATCGTCGCCGCGCAGGCGACACACGACAACGATGCTGTCCGCTCCTTGCTCGCACGAATCGAAGCAATCGACCTGGCCTGAGCGTGGCTCAGACCCCAGCCGGCAGCTGGACCTGGGTCAGCCGGAACGAGTTGCCGGACGGATCGCGGAAGCCGGAGTCGATTCCGTAGGGGCGCTGCTCGGGCGCCTCGACGTCGAAGAGCATCAGGTCGTACTCGCGCCGCTCACCGCTGCCCAGCCGCTCGACCACGCCGCGTGCCCGCCGCAGCGTGCGCCGGTCGAGCTCGGTGCGCGCGACGCTGAGCGCGCCGGTGTACGAGAACAGGTTCAGCACGTCGAGGCCGGCGGCCGGCACCGGCGTCAGCTTCGACAGGTCGTTCTGCCAGAACGACGCGCGCGGCAACGCAATGCAGGCAAGCGCGACGACGGCGAGCAACCCCCAGTCGTTGTCGTCGACCTTGACCGGGGCCACCG
>CAMLNW010000245.1 GCA_946481495.1 uncultured Actinomycetes bacterium | reverse complement strand
GCAGGCGGCGATAGAGCGCGCCGTCGCCGATCCCGATCCGGTGGCGCGCGAGACCGGCATTGGCGAGCGCGCTCAACGCCAGCGCGACGATCTCCGCCTCACCCTCCGGCCCTGGCACACCAATCAGCTCGATCCCGCACTGCAGGAACTCGCGCTGCTGGCCGGTGCCACGCCCGACGGCGCGGTAGGCGTGCGCGGAGTAGCACAGTCGCAGCTCGCGCTCGGACTCCGGGAAGCGGGTAGCGACGACGCGCGCGATCGGCACCGTCATGTCGGAGCGCAGTGCGAGAACCTTGCCCTGGTCGTCGAACATGCGGAACGCCGTCGGTGGGCTCAGCGCCTCCTGCTCGTACTCGACCATCGGCGTCCAGACCTCGCCGTAGCCGGCGTCGGCGAAGCTCGAGCGCAGGCGCTCGTCGATCGCACGCAGCTCGCGCATCTCGTCGGGCAGCACGTCACGCGTGCCCGCTGGTATCGGGTGGATCACGACCGTCCCCTCCTCGGCGGTGTGACGCGCAGCCTAGACGGGGAGCGGCTCACCCTGCGGGGTGACGCCTCGCGGGGGGACACGCTCGATCCGCGCGCCGAGCGCGCGCAGGCGCTCCTCGATCCGCTCGTAGCCACGGTCGATCTGGCGCACGTTGCCGATTTCCGAGGTTCCGTCGGCACACAGCGCGGCGATGAGCATCGCCATGCCGGCCCGGATGTCCGGGCTCTCCATGCGCTCGCCGTGAAGCCGGCTCGGGCCGCTGACGACCGCGCGGTGCGGGTCGCAGACGATCACCCGAGCGCCCATGGAGACGAGCTTGTCGACGAAGAACAAGCGGTTCTCGAACATCTTCTCGTGGATCAGCACCATGCCCTCAGCCTGGGTCGCCATCGCCAGCGCGATCGACGTCAGGTCGGCGGGGAACGCCGGCCACGGCCCGTCCTCGATCTTCGAGACGGCGTCGCCCTCGTCGTCGCGGACGCGCAGCTGCTGGCCGGCTGGGACGAGGACGTCCTCGCCCTCGACGACGATCTCGCAGCCGAGCCGCTCGAAGGCGAGCCGCGTCATGCGCAGGTCGTCGGGCGCCGCGTCCTTGATCCGCAGCTCGCCGCCGGTGCAGGCCGCGAGCGCGATGAAGCTGCCGATCTCGATGTAGTCCGGGCCGATCGTGAAGTCGGCGCCGCCGAGCTCCTCCTGGCCGTGGACGACGATCACGTTTGAGCCGATTCCCTCGACGCGCGCGCCCATCGCCAGCAGCAGCCGCGCCAGGTCCTGGACGTGCGGCTCGGAGGCGGCGTTGTGGATCACCGTCGAGCCGTCGGTCAGCGCAGCGGCCATCAGCGCGTTCTCGGTCGCCATCACCGACGGCTCGTCCATGAAGAAGTCGCAGGCGCAGAGACCGTTCGGGGCTTCGATCTCGTAGGCGCGGCCGGAACGGACGGTCGCGCCGAGCGCGCGGAAGGCGTCGAGGTGCGGGTCGAGCCGGCGGCGGCCGATCACGTCGCCGCCGGGCGGCGGCATCGTCGCTCGGCCGAAGCGCGCGAGCAGCGGTCCGGCGACCAGGAACGAGGCGCGGATCCGCTCGGCGATCGCCGTGTCGACGGTCGTCTCCTGGACGTCAGCGGCGCAAATGGCGATCACGTTGTCGTCGCGCCACTCCGCCTCGGCCCCGAGCTGGCGCAGCAGGTCGATCATCGCCTCAACGTCGCGGATCCGCGGGATGTTGCGCAGCACGACCTCCTCGCGTGTGAGCAGGGTCGCGGCGAGCACCGGCAGCGCGGCGTTCTTGTTCCCGGCAGGCACGAGCGTGCCGGACAGCGGCTGACCGCCTTCGATGATGAATTTCTCCATGCGTGGGTCCGTCCAGCTCGGAAGAGACGACGGCCGTGAGAGGGTAGCGAAGCCCATCTGTCGTGAGGGTTCGTTTCGCCGTGGCGATCCCCTGCCGATGGGCTCAGTCGTGCTTGGAGCGCGTGCTCTCGCCGAGCGGCAGCCCGGCCTCGGCACGGCTTGGGTCGCTCAGATGGCGGACCCGGCGGGCGACGTAGAGCCTGCGCTGGATGTAGAGCGTCAGCGTTCCGGCGATCACGATCCCCGAGAGGTTCAGCAGCAGCTGACCGAGCGCGCCGCCGGCCTCGCTCCACTCTCCGTACGATGCCGCCACGCCGACGTTCGCCGCAGCCGGAATGGTCGTCACCGAGATCAGCACGCCGATCAGTGCGCCCGACTTGGCGCTGGTCAGCGACAGCACGCCGGCGATCCCGGCGATGAACGCGACCACGAACGACAGCTCGTCGGGCTGGGAGATGAAGCGCGTCAGTGGATGGTCGCCGGGTGTGAACTGACCCGACACCTGACCGGAGGCGTTGAGCAGCAGCGTGAAGAGGAACGCCGCGACGATCCCGGCCGGGAACCCGACAGCCAGCGCCACCACGGATTTCCGCGTGAGCTCGCGCTGACGTTGCACGAGACCGACGCAGATCCCGGCCAGCGGCCCGAACTCCGGGCCGACGACCATCGCCCCAACGATCAGGATCGGCTGATCGAGCAGCAGCCCAATCGCCGCGATCAGCATTGCCAAGACCATGAACGCCAGGAAAGTGCCCGACAGCTCGGTGAGCTCCTCGCTGCGGCTGTCTACGTCCTCCCACACGACAGCGTCGCTCGGCAGCCCGGCGGCGTGGCGCTCGGCACGCTGTGACGCGTCGGAGATCTGTGTCTCGATCGAGGAGATCGCGATCGATCCGATCGCCGGGATGTCGAGCTCGCGCAGGTCCTGCACGATGACGCTCGCGTCCTCGCGGGCAACATCTGCAAGCACCACGTCCCCGACCGGCTTCGACGCCGCGCCGGGGAGATGAACCACGTTGGAAACCGACTCCGAGGCACACAAGAGCTCCAGCGCGTGCCGTGCGGCGCCCGGTGGCGCCACGATCCTCAAGTGGACCATCGCGCCACACTAACGGCGTCGCTGCCCCGCTCCGAGCCCGCCGGAGGCCTAAGATTGACCGCCCGTTGCAACAGACGTTGCAGCGTCTTGCGGTCCGTCCGCCGGGCGGCCTAGCTTTACGAACACATGTTCCCCCGCTTCAAACAGCAACTGCTCGCCCGTATCGACCTGGTCGTCGAGCTGGCGACGCTTGGCGAGTATGGAGTCGACGAGTGCGGCAGCCTGATGACTCTGGAGCCCTGCGCCGAGACGGCGACCGTACAGCGCTCGCTCCGCGTCCGTGACCGCTGCGGCGATGCCGCACAGCCGCAGCGTTGCCCTACGGCGTCAGGTTACGGCGCTCCAACTCGCTCCTGAACCACTCGATCGGCTCCGGGTTCTTGCCCGCGGTCGAGCCGTCGAGCTCGACGAAACACAGGAAAAGCCCTCGATCCGGGACGCGCTCGAGCATCGCGCGGAAGGCGCGATCGTCGAACTTGCCCGTCTTGCGCATCTTGCGCCAGATGCCGTACGGACGGTCGTGCAGCTCGATCGTCGCGAGCAGCGCCTCGTCTTCGACGTAGCTCTCGGCGACCCGTCGAGCCCGCGCCGCGTGGTGGTTCGGCCCGTGGTGCGGCAGCCAGTCGCGCACTTTGTACTTGAGCGCGTCGTGGATCAGAGCGATGAAGCGCAGATCTTGGCGACGCTGTCCGCGTTCGCCCCGAGCGTCGATCGTCGCCAGCAGGTCGGCAACGTGGCGGCCCACCGGCCCCTCGGGGTGACCGGCCCGCGGTTCGCCCCATGCCAAGCCACGCAGGATCACCGGATCCGCGGCGAGCCGCCGCTCGAGATCCGTCTCAGGCAGAAATCCCTCGACCAGCTCCGATGCCGGCGCGAGGAGTTGCACGCCGTTCAGCGGACCTCGCCCGCCGTCCAGCCGGCTTCGCCGCGCGTCAGGACTACGAGCACGCGCTTGTCGCCGTGAGCGAGCGCGCGCCCGATCAGCGTCTCGAGGCCGTCGCCGATCCAGACGCGCGTGCGCGCTTCGCCGGGC
>CAMLNW010000244.1 GCA_946481495.1 uncultured Actinomycetes bacterium | reverse complement strand
ACCGGCCGCGGAATCCGCTTGCCCGGCGTGTAGTGGTGCGCCATATGGCAGCGCTCGCCGACGCGGAGCCAGCCACGCGGGTCCTCGAGCAGCGGGACCGGGTCGATCTTCAGCGTTCGCGCTCGGCTGATGAGCCACTTCTGCTCAAGGACGTGATGCCCTCGGACGGGCTGACAGTCAGGGTCCTTGCAGACCGTGCAGGTCCCGGCTCGCGCCCAGCGGACCATCGCCTCGCGGACCTCGGGTCGCATGACCGGCTTCGTCGATCGCCCGCGTCGCGGCGCGGGCTTGGCCGGGCGGCGCTCGATCGCCTTCGGCGCCTTCGCCTTGGCGACGAGGAACGCTCCGCACTCGCCGCACGTCCAGTTCGAGGGGGAGCGGTCGAGGCTGTTGCGGACCTCGCGCTCGGTCTCGCATGTTGGGCACCAGACCTTCATGCGGTCGCCTTCTCCCGCTCGAGCAGCGCTCGCGCGTCGTTCGCTCGCTCGTAGCAGCGTCGGAGCGCGGTCGAGCCGTTGACGGCCTCGCCGGTCGTGATCCGCTCGCGGCCCGTGCTGGCGAGCTGCTCGATGTCGGCGAGCGCCTCCTCGATCGCGGCCATCAGGTCGGGCGTCATGTCGCTGACCCGACCGTTCCGGGAGCGACAGGGAGCAGGAACCGCATGTGCTCGAAGTCGGCGACGAGCTCTAGCGATCCACGCTCGCCCTCCTTGGCCTTCTCGACCTTCAAGACGGCCTGCTTGCCGGGACGGTGGCGGATGCGGCCGTTGCCGTCCTCGTACTCCTCGGGGTAGAGGTAGATCATCAGCGCGTTGTGGGTGAGGTCGCCGAGCTGCGTCGACTCGCGGAAGTCGGTCAGCACCGGCTCCTCGGGGTAGTCGCCGCCTGCCATGCGCCCCTTCGGGCTGAGGTGGTTGACCGCGATGATCCGCGTGCCGGACTCCTGCGCGGCAGCGGCCAGCACCTTGACGTTGTGCTCCACCTGCTCGCGCAGCGTCTGCTTCGTACCGGGGAGTGCATTGAGTAGGTCAACGACGGCGACGGTCAGCCTGCGGCGACGGAACTCGCGGGCGAGCTCGTCAACAGTGCGCGATCCGACCTTCTCGATCCGCATGCCGCGCTCGGCGATCGCGTTCGCCGCCTTCTGGTAGCGGGGGCGATCCTCGTCGCGCAGGCCGCCGGCCCGGCCGCCGCGGGCGACTCTGGCGTACGGGATCAGCGAGTGGCGCGACGCGGCGCGGAGGTCGCGGGAGAGCTCGCGGCTCTCGGTCAGGTACAGCCCTGCGGACGTGTCCTCGTGCTTGTCGAGGACGTGCTCGACGATCATGTCGACGATGACCGACTTGCCGTGCCCGGTTATCCCGCCGAGCAGGGTCAGCTCACCCTCTTGAAAGTCGTTCATCAACGTGTTCAACACACGCCACGGGAACGTGATGACCCCGTCCTCCGACTTCGGTAGGGCGTGTTGCATCATCGCCTCGAAGCGGTCCTCCATCGACAGCACCGCCAAGCCGGTCGTGTCGGGCAGGATCTGCTCGGACAGGCGGGCGACCTCCGCGAGCTGCTCGTCGGCGCTGCCGTCCGTCCCGACCACGCTCGCTATCCGGCGGGCGACCTCGCCGGCCGTGTGCAGCCTCGCCGCGGCGATGATCGCCCTCGCGTGCTGCGCCGCGCTGCCCGGCCAGGCCGCGTGCTGCATCGCCCCGTACAGCTTCGCCCGGCGCGGGTCGTCCTCCGGCCAGCCCAGCTCGGCCGCGACAAGCGCCGGCTCCGGCTTGCTGCCACGGTCGGACAGCGCAACGATCGCCGACCACGCCTGCCCGAACACCGGCTGGCGGAAGTGCGCAGCCTGCAGCCCGACGTCGTTCGCCAACGGCACCACCGGCTCGCCGCCGATCAGCAACACGCCGATCAGCGCCGTCTCGAGGTCGAGCGTCTCGACGGTCATGCGGCCCGATCCCGGATCTTCTTCGCCGTCGCCTGGTCGACGTGGCCGTAGCCCTCGACGAACACGAGATTCGGCTTGGTCGGCGGCGGCGCCTGACCGCCGCCGCCTCGCTTCTGCGCCTGAGCCTTCAGCCGCATCTTGTCGTAGTGGCGGCGCACCGCCCCCATCGACTCGAGAACCGCCGCCCACAGGAACCCGTCACCAGACGGCGGCTGCGCGAACGCCCAGTCGATCGCCGCCCGGATCTTCTCGACCTCCCGCTTGTCCAGCTCGACCATCCGTCGGACGTCCGAGCGCCAGTTGCGAATTTGCGACTCGGTCGGCGGCTTCGACCCGACCCCGGCGATCTTGCCGGCCAGGTGCTGCGCCAGCTCGAGGTAGACCGGGTTCTCGTCGCGCTCGGCCGCTGTCGGCTTTTTCTCGCTCGAGCGCGGTGTGGAGTCTGAGCCTTTAGGCGAAGACTCCACACCTTGGCTAAGGGATGGAGCGTTAGCGACATCCCTTAGCCGTTCTGCAGTTTCAGCCTCTTCCTGTAATACATCGCGACGATCTGGCGTCGTGGAAGCAGACGATGTGTCGTCATCGACCGCGACAAGTTGTCGTCTTCCATCACGACAATCTGTCGTCATGGCGGCCGGGTCTTCCTCCCCCTCCGTCAACCGCTCGATCGCCTCGTATTCCACGACGTACCGGATGCGCCTATCAGTGCTCTTCTTCTGCTCCTTCGACAACAGAGCCGCCTCGGCCAGCGTCCGCGTCGCGCGCTGGATCGTCCGCGTCGTCCAGAACGGGAAGCTCTCCTCGCGCAGCTCCTGCAGCGTCAGCTCCGGCGGCTGCTTGAGCTTGAGCGTCAGGTAGTGGAGCTGCTGCAACACGATCGCCTCGTTCAGCCCCACGCGGATAGCGAGACTCGGCAGCACCTGCAACGGCGACTCCGGGATCAGCAGCTTCATCGCTCGCGCCCCTCGCGCTCGATCTCCCGACCCGCCTGGATCGACGCCTCGACCGCGATCCGCCAGCCCTCGTTGACGATCTTCCTGTCGCGCTCGCGCCGCGGCGGACGGCCGACAAAGCGCTCCTCCATCGCCCAGCCCGTGTCCGGCGAGACCCTGTACATCCGCTGCCCCTCGGGATAAGCCAGGCACATGAGGTTCGTACCGTTCTCCAGGATGCCGCCGCAAAGCACCGCCTTGCCGTTCGACAGATCCTTCGTCATCAGGATCTCGGCGACTCGGAACGGGTGGGTCCTCCACTCGGGCGGGAACTCGATGTCGTAGACCGTCTTCACGCGCCCGCTCCCTCGTCGTCGGCTGCGTCGACCACCGGCAGACCGCGCAGGATCTCCAGCGCCAGGCCAAGCGACACGTTGCCGCTGTCCCACGGCAACCAGTGGTCAGGGTGCTTCTTCACCGTCCGGGCCAAGCGCTCGTCGCGCAGCTCGAGCAGCACGGCCAGCACCGCACCCCGAGGCATCTCGGCCTGATCGGCAATCACGTCGACCTTGACCGCCTCGCCCCCACGGTTGTAGACGACGTGCAACGCCCGCAGCACGACCTCGCGCGGCGCGGACGGGGTCGCAGGTGCCTTCACGGCCCGCCCCTCTCCGGCGACAACGCAGGCGACAAGATCGCCTCGGCATCCCCCTCGATCCCGCGCTCGTCAAGCCAAGCCGCGAGGGTGTTCACCGACCGACGCCACGGAAGCTCACGACCCCGCCTGCCGTGACCCTTCCGTGTTCCGCCTTTGTTCCGGCTAGCAGGCGCCTGGCCGCGCTCGAAGCGCCTAGCGCACCGCTTGGACGCCCAGACGGCATCTGAGCGCATATCGGCCAGAGACGCACCGCACCCGCACTTGCACTTCCGGGGGCGGGTGTTCATGCGTCGAGCGCCTCCCGAATCCGAGCGATCAGCAGCGCCATCGCTGGCGGCGTGACCGCGTTGCCAAGCTGGGCCATCCGCTCGCGCTTGTTGCCGAGCACGATGTAGTCAGCGCCGTCGTGGCGGGTAGACATCGCCATCGCGCCCGCGATCTC
>CAMLNW010000243.1 GCA_946481495.1 uncultured Actinomycetes bacterium | reverse complement strand
TGCGAGCACCGGCAACAGACGTGTTGCCAGCGCGCCGGTCAATGCCGAGCGGTAGGAGAAGCGGCGGAACATCCGCAACAGCTCGTCGGGATCGACACAGGCCGAGAAGAGCCCGAACGCCATCACGATCGCCGCGACCCGCAGGCCAGCGAGCCCACCGGCGATCAAAGCCTCGAGCGTGATGTCCATCCGCCGGCCGAGGATCTCGCCACCACGCAGCAGCAGCGTGTCGCCCTCGCGGTAGACGAGCGGATTGATCACGGCGATCAGCAGCACGAGCGGCAGCGACAGCAGTGCCGCGCGCTTGATCTCCTGCCCCACCCCGGCCGTCACGCCAGCAGCGACGACGGCCGCGATCACCGTTGCGAGCACGATCGGATCGTCGAACAGCATGCAGACCAGCGCGAGCGCCAGGCACAGCGCTGCCGTCGCTCCCGCCCGCGCTCGGTGCAACGGGCTCGCCCCCGGCCGGTAGGCGGGAATCGGCAGCTCGCGCCGCGCAGCGCCGCGGTCCGCCGACTTCACCGAGCGCTCCCCAACGGCAGCTTCAACACCTTGCCGCCGACGGGCGCGACCGCGAAGGCGTCACGCAGATCGCGCACGCCGAACGCCGCCGCCGCGGCTTCTACCCCAGCCTCGTCAACACCGGTCACGACCCAGAGCAGCTCACGGTCGTTCGGCCGCAGTGCCGCGATCAGACCGGCGCCAGCTCCGACCGTGCGGACCGGCTGACCGTCCTCAGCGAGCAACTCGAGCCTGTCGCCACCATCCGTGAAGCGCGCGAACACCCCGCTGCGCCGCGGACCGAGCTCGATCAACCGCGCCGTGGGCTGTTGGCGCGCGGTCGCCCAGTCGGCAACCACGACACGCGCGACGTTCTGGTTGCCGGGAGCACCGAGCGAGGCGCCGTTGGCCGGAACGTCCGCATCGCGCAGTGTCTGCTTGACCTGCTCGCAGGGCGCCGACTCGGAGTCCTGGCACTCGACGCGAACCGGGAAGCGCTTGCCGCCGAGACCGTCGAGGAACGGCTGTGGGAAGCCACCGACGATCGCCGGCACGTTGGCCGTCTCGCTCCAGTCGTGGCGATCCCACTGGATGACGTCGCCGGGTGAGATCTCGTAGTCGGCGGCGCCCTCCTTCGCCTCGATGCCGTTGACATAGAAGAACCAATCGTCGGTCTCGTCGGGGCCGCGGCCGGAGAGCCCGTCGATCGACTGGACGAAGCCGCCGCCGAAACGCGTCTCGACGTCGCGAATCCGTAGGCCGTCCTTATCCAGGAGGACTTGGTGGCCGAAGTCGCGCGTGACGCGCAGATCGACGCCGGCGCCCGACCGCTCCGCTCCCGCGCCCAGCCCGCAGCCGGACAGCGCGACGAGCGCCGCGACAGCCAGGCAGGTGGACAGGGAGCGGCGCGCGATCACTTGATCGTCAACTTCTCGTCGAACGAGCGGATCGTGCCCTTCTTGGTCGCGTAGATCTCGTGGCGGCCGCGTCCGAGGGTCAGCGTCGCGCGCCCCTCGCCGTCGGTCGTCGCCGTCTTGCGTCCAGCGTGCACCGTCGCGCCGGCGATCTCGGTCGCCTCGCCCGCATCGTCGTAGCCGCGCACCGTGACGGTCACGCGGCCGGCGTCGAACTCGGTCGTCGCCTCCAGCGTCCGCTGACAGGTTCCGGTCGCGAACTGACGGCAGTAGAACCAGACGACGTCGTCGCCGGCGCGCAGCCGCCCGTTGCCGAAGGGGCCGGCGGGGTCCGCCGCGCCGGCGGTCGCCAGCTTGCGCCCGACCTTGTAGACCCAGCCGTCCTGGGCGCGGTTGCGCTCGCCGCGCATCGCCTTGACGAACAGGCCGGCGCTGTCAGCCGGACGCCGCGAGCAGTCGCCGTAGTCGTGGAAGCCGATCGGGCCGGGCTTGGAACGCAGCAGCGCGGCGAGCGGAGTCGCGGCCGCGACGCCACAACTCCGCTTGCCGATCTTCACAGTCGTCCGCTCGGCCCGAGCGCGCCCTTCGACCACCTTCCCGCTGCGGAAGACGACCATCTGGTCGATCAGCGGAGCGCCCTTTGCCGCCGCCGAGACCTTCGTATTCGTGGAGCCGTGCGCACTCGCAGCGAGCACGACCGCGCCCGCCAGCACCAGTGCGGCACTCGACAGCTGAGCCTTCATGGATCGCCCTTTCCTCGAGGGTTGCGCTTCGATCTCGGCCGGGGCAGGTCTCCTGGCTCGCGGGCTCCGATCGCCGCGCCTTCCCAGGTTGCCGTGGGCTTCCCAGTGGCCGGCACGCCCTATGCGTGCCATGCGACGCCTTCTTCGCCCGGTCACAGTGGCGGGACCGCGCCGGATTCGCACCGGACTTCCCTAGCCACCAGGCCGCTTTTTCACGATCCAGCGTACACCGGCCAGGTGCCACGGGGGTCCGGGGGCGTGAGCCCCCGGTGAGGTAGTACGGTTCGCCCCGACAAAGGGTCGGTGGTCAAGGGAAGCCGGTGAAAGACCGGCGCGGACCCGCCACTGTTACCGGGGAAGGCTCTCGCAAGCGCGAGGCGCAGCCACTGAACGGCCGTCGGCCGTTCGGGAAGGCGTGAGAGCTCGGATCCCGGAAGCCAGGAGACCTACCTCCGACCCCCAAGCCCAAGCCCTCGGGAAAGGGGTGGCTCTTCTATGACCATCAGACGTTCTCTACTGCCCGCTTGCGCACTTGCGCTCGCTCTGTCTCTCCCAGCCGTGGCCTCCGCGGCCCCGACCGCCGTCCACGTCCGAATCGAGGGGATCAACTCGACGATCTTCGACGGACCGGTGACCACCGACGGCAAGAGCATCACCACACCCACCGGCGGCACCCACACCTGCGACGGCACCAACGGCGGCGCGAACCCGTCACCCGGGCCGACACCGACGACCGCGCTCGACGACGCCAACGCAAAGGGGGGTTTCGGCTGGGACGGCGCCTACTTCGGCGGGTTCAGCGACTTCAGCGTCGACCGCATCGGCCCAGACTCGGCCAACCTGACCACCTTCCAGTTCTGGGGCCTCTTCATCAACGAGGAGTACGCCGAGGTCGGCGGCTGCCAGTTCCGGATCAACGCGGGCGACGAGGTGCTGTGGGCCTATGACGCGTTCAACCGCCAGCAGGGCGTGCTGTTCCTGACCGGCGACGGTGCCACCCAGCCGGGCGTTCCGGCCGGCGTGCAGGTGACCAAGGCACGCAGCGCGACGCCGGTCGCCGGCGCGGCCTCACCGCGCTCGCGGGACTTGCCATGTGGCTCGTGGCGCGGCGCGCCGGCGGTCGCCGGCGCGACGATCGGTTCGCAGACGACCGCCGCCGACGGAACCGCACAGCTCACCTTCGACGAGCCGGGGATCTACCGGCTGAAGGCCGAGCACCAGCAGTACGTACGGTCGCGCGCGCTGACGATCTGCGTCGACCCGCCCGGCGCCGAGGAGTGCACCTTCGGCGACAAGACCGCACCGGCGATCCGTCTCGACGCGCCCGAGCTCGCGAGCGACCTCGCCCGCTTCGGCAACCGCATCCCGCTCAGTTGGCAGGGTGACGACACCGGGGGCAGCGGCGTCAAGCGCTACCGCATCGAGGTGCGCCGCGCCGGCAAGCCCGACTCCGCGTGGCGGCTGCTGCGCACCGACACGGCGAAGACCAGCGGTCGCCTCAACGGCGCCGACGGCGTTGCGTACGAGCTGCGCGTCCGTGCCTACGACCGTGCGAACAACGCCAGCGTCGCGGCGCTCGCGACGACGATCGTCCCAGTCGACAACCTCAGCGACCGCGTCCGCTTCTCCAAGCGCGGCTGGAAGGTGCTGAGCCGTCAGGGCGCCTGGCAGCTGTCGACGAGCCGCACCACACGCACCGGTGCTAGCGCCTCGCTGCGCTTCACCGGCAGCGGCGCGACGATCGTCACCCGCGAGCTCCCGAACGGTGGGCGCTTGCGGATCACGGTCGACGGCGAGTCGAAGGTCGTCTCGCTGAAGGGCAAGAGC
>CAMLNW010000242.1 GCA_946481495.1 uncultured Actinomycetes bacterium | reverse complement strand
CGGGGAGCGGTTGAGCGTGTAGAAGTGGATGCCGGGGGCGCCGCGCGAGAGCAGGTCGACGCACTGGAGGGTGGCGTAGGCGACGCCGAGGTCCTGGAGCGCCTGGGGGTCGTCCTCGCGTGCCTCGAGTTGGCGCTCGAACGGCTCCGGTAGCTCCGACTTGCAGAGCTCGGTGATCCGGCGGATGTTGCGCAGGTTGGTGACCGGCATCACGCCCGGGATGATCGGCACGGTCACGCCCGCGTCGCGCGCCCGCGCGACGAAGTCGAAGTAGAACTCGTTGTCGTAGAAGAGCTGGGTGATCAGGAAGCTGGCGCCGGCGTCCTGCTTGGCCTTGAGGAAGCGGATGTCGGACTCCGGGCTCTCCGCCTGCGGGTGGACCTCTGGGAAAGAGGCCGCGCCGATCGCGAAGTCGTAGTGCTCTTTCAGCAGCTCGATCAGCTCGGTCGAGTAGAGCAGCCCGCCGTCGGTCTGGACCCACTCGTCCTGGCCGGCCGGCGGGTCGCCGCGCAGCGCGAGGACGTTCTCGACGCCGGCCGCCTCGATCTCGTCGAGCGTCGCGCGCAGCTCGTCGACGGTCGCCCCGACGCAGGTGAAGTGGGCCATCGCCTCGATCCCGAGGTCCTGCTTGATCCACTTGACGATGTCGATCGTCGTGTCGCGCGTCGAGCCGAGCGCGCCGTAGGTGACCGACACGAAGTCCGGCGCGTCATTGCTAAGCACCGCCAGTGTCTCGCGCAGGTTGGCCAGTCCCTCGTCGGTCTTCGGCGGGAAGAACTCGAACGAGAAGACGGGTCGCCGCTCGGCCAGAATACCGTCGATCCGCATTGCAACAGGCTACTGACGCGCATCCACCTAGCTGACCTGGCCAATGCTCGGATATCTTCCTGGGGTGGGCGGAAGTTTCCTGGCGGCGGTCTGGCCGCGTATCGCGGCGCTGGCGATTCTCGGGATCGCCTGCGGCGGTTGTAGCGCCGCCGGTGACGAACCGCCGGCTCCGGAGCTGCGCGTCGAGGCCAGCGGCGGCTCGCTGACGATCTACGTCGACGATCCGGTGGGCGACGCCGCCGCAATCCCGGTTGGTCCAGGCGGGGTCAGCTTTGTCTGCATGGACGCCGACGGTGGGGCGCTCCTCCGACGCAAGCTGAAGTGGCCGTTCACCGATACCGACGGTGGCACGGACATCGCGCACGGCCACGTGGGGCTCGAGGTCGAGGGGTCGCTGGGAAGGATCGCCAGCTGCCGGTTGACCGGACTGGAGAGCGGCCCCCTCGAAGGGTCGCCCTCGATCGCCTTCTAGCGCGGACGGTCAGCCGTCGTGGATCGAACGGCCCGGCGGCGGGATGAACTCGAGGTTCGTCGCCACGTGTTTCTGGCCGCCGGCCGTGTACTCGACGTCGACCGAGTCGTTGCGGCCGTAGCTGCCGAATAGCGCGAGGAACATCGCGGTCCAGCGCAGGAAGCCCACCTTCTCCTTGACCAGCGAGCGCGAGAACAGCAGCTCGCTGTCGCCGAGCTCGTAGTCGCGTCCCTCCTCCTGCGGTACCGCGTTGACGAACACGCGCAGTGGCGGCTTGGCCGCCGGTGGGAGGGGAACTCGCCAGACCGGGTTGCTCATCGCGCCCTCATGGTGTCAGCACGCGGCGCAGCGCGGCGGCGGGGGACTCGCCGTCGCGCTGCTCGACCAGCTCGCGCCGGAATCGGCCGGTGTAGGCCTCGGCCGACCCGTCGCCGCGCACGTCGATCCCACCGCGCAGCCCGTCCGGACCGCGGAGCTCGACACGCCCGACGACCTGCTGGACCGGCTCGAAGCGCCGAATGATCCGCCCTCCGGTCGCGCGCGAATGCGCCGTCCGCTCGAGCTCCTCGGCGTGGCGGTCGACGGCGGCCAGCGCCTGGCCGACGTCGTCGAAGCGCTCGCGCTCGACCTTCGGCCCCTTGCGCGCCGTGACCCGGTAGCCCTTCATCGCGCGCTTAGCGTAGTCCGCAGCCAGGGCTATGTTGGCTCTCGATGAGCGAAGCGGAGATCACCCCTCCAAGCGGACCCCGAACCCCGCGCGACGCGATCGCCGACGTCGCCGTCCACGCTCCGAGCCGCGGCAACCGCAAGCTCGAGGCGCTGCTCGACGCCGCCAACGGCGACGACCGCGTCAAGGGCATCTGGCACATGCAGCAGGTGTTCGCCGATCGGCTCGGGATGTCCGACCACTCGTGGGTCCACATCCAGGTGGTGCTCAACGTCGCGCTGCGGCTGTTCCGGCTGCTCGCCAAGCGCGGCGTCGAGCCGGCGATGATCACCGATCACCTGATGCGCGAGCGTGACGCCGAGGTCGTGATCGCCGCCGCCTGCCTGTTCCACGACAGCGGCATGTCGATCCACCGCACCGACCACGAGTCCTACAGCCTCTTCCTCGCCGCCGAGCTGCTGCCGCGACTGCTCGCCGACATCTACGCCGAGCCGGAGCGGACCGTGATCGTCGCCGAGGCGCTGCACGCGATCATCGGCCACCGCCGCCGCGGCGACCCGATCACGATCGAGGCCGGGATCGTGCGCGTCGCCGACGCACTCGACCTCGCCCAGGGCCGTTCGCGCGTCCCGTTCGAGAACCGTCGCCCGAACATCCACTCGCTGTCCGCCGCGGCGATCGACAGCGTCGAGATCAAGGCCGGCGACGAGCGCGCCGTGACGATCGAGATCGCGATGAACAACTCGGCCGGGATCTTCCAGGTCGACGAGCTGCTCGCGACCAAGCTGCGCGGCTCCGGCCTCGAGCAGCACGTCGAGGTCGTCGCCCGCATCGACGCCGAGCACGAGAAGCGACTCGTGCCGGTCTTTCGCATCTAGATCTTGATTGAGGCCGGACAAATCTGAAGTAAATGCCCCGACAGATCTAAAGTTTGCCGACGGACGGATCGAAGCCCGCACAAGATTTCGACTGTCTTCGCCGCTAAGTCCATGAGCTCGGGCACCACGGGCGTTTCCAAAGCTTGGGACGGGTACTCCGAGTCGTATGCGCCGCATCACGACCCTCGTATCCATCCTCTTCTCGACAGCGCTCGTCGCCGTCACCCTCCCCGCGGCGGCGGGCGCTGCTCCCGATGCGCCGCAGGTCGGTCAGCGGCAGTGGATCGACTGCACGACCGGGCACATGCGAGGCGTGGCGCCCTACTCGGTCTGGCCGGATCTTTGGAAGGCTCAGCGCGACGGGCGCTCGAACGACGCGACGCTGCTTGAACGGATCGCCCACGTGCCGCAGGCGAAGTGGCTCGCAGGCAAGAGCGTTCGTAATGAGCCGGCGCGGATCGTCGGCCAGTACGTGTCGAACATGCTTGCCAGTGAGTGGGGCGGGCCCAACTGCCAGACCCACTACTCGGGCCGTGGCGGCGCCGGCGATCCCTACGTCGGCAACTACCCGGTCTTCGCGATCCGCCAGCTCGAGCACGACGGCTGCGACCGCTCCTATGACGGCGGTGGCGACTGGAACCGGCCCGACAACGGCAGTTACCTGCCCTGGCTCGAGAAGTTCATCTCGGCGCTCGGGCCGATCGACCACCGCGCGACCGTGGTCGTCGAGCCCGACGGACTGCCGGTCGTCTCGAAGTGCCTCAGCCGCAGCGCGGCCAAGCAGCGCCTAGCCCTGATGCGGGCGGTCAACAGGCGTCTCGGCGGCATCCCCAACCTCGCGACCTACATCGACATCGGCTCTTCGCGTTGGCTCGCGCGCCGCCACGCCGCGGGCCTGTTGCGCCGGGCGGGCGTGCGCTACATCCGCGGCTTTGCGCTCAACACGACCCACTTCAACTACACCCACGAGCAGATCGCCTACGGCAACGCGATCGCGCGCAAGCTCGGCGGCAAGCGCTACGTCGTCAACACCGCCGAGAACGGCCGCGGCGGCCTCAGGATCAAGAACCCCAACAAGCGCAACATCAAGGACCGCTTCTGCAACCCCAAGAACGCCGGCCTCGGTCCGCTGCCGACCACGCG
>CAMLNW010000241.1 GCA_946481495.1 uncultured Actinomycetes bacterium | reverse complement strand
GACCGGTACTACACCGACGGCGACGCCCAGTATCTGCGGGTTGACGACATCGCCGATCCGACGGGGATGACTGTCGAGGTCCGCCGCGGCTTCGGTGGGACGTGGACGACGGTCACCGACTGGGAACTCGGCCCGGACAACGCTTTGCTGGATGGCCGCCCGTACACAGAAATTGTGGGTGCGGCGGGTTGGGTGGATGACACCACGAAAGTTCGGGTGCTCGCCCGGTGGGGGTGGCCGGTAACCCCGGATGGTGTGACATCGGCGGCGGCCCTGCTGGCTGCCCGCCTGTACCGGCGCAAGGACTCCCCGCAAGGTGTCATCGGCTCCGCTGACTGGGGCGCGATCCGGGTGTCCCGCTTCGACCCTGACGTTGAGGCCCTCATCGCCCCGTACATCCTGATCTTCGCCTGAGGAGGCCGTCGGTGGCTCGCCGTAAGGAACAACCCCGCCCGCAAGAGTCCGGCACCAGCGACTGGCAGGGCCCGCCAGCGGATCCCGCAGTCCCCGAGGAGCCGGCCCTGGCGGACCTGCCGGAACGCCACGCGGTGGACGCTGAGGACGAGGAGCGGTAGTGCAGCTCGACCTCGTCAAGGTGGCGCTGCGGGACGCGGTGATCGCCGCTGAAATCCCCGATCTCGACTGCTACGCGTACGTTCCGGCCAAGCCGCACCCGCCCTGCTTCTACCCGGGCGAGGTCACGTTCGCCCCGAACAACTCGTTCGGCCCCGGACCGGGCGGCTACGACACCGCCGAAATCGTCTGCCGGGTGCTGGTGTCAGCCGCTGAGGACGCCGACGGTCAGCTACTGCTCGACCGGTACCTGTCCCGCAGCGGCCAATACTCGATCCGTGCTGCGCTGCTCGCCGCCCGCGGCGCTCCCGGCGAGCTTGCTCTGGACGGCACGGCGGATGACCTGTCGATCCTGCGGATCGACAACTACCGCCAGATCGCGGCCGGCGACGACGTCTACTTCGGCGCCCAAATCATCGTCCGAGTTGTGGGGAGCTGACCCGTGGGCCGTTTCGTCCTCGCCAATACCAGACTGTTCATGGCTGGCGCCGACCTGACCACCGTCAACAACAAGGTGGAGTTGGCGGCCGAGGCCGAGGAGAAGGACTGCACCGCGTTCACGGCGAGCGGGGAGGTGTGGAAGGAAGTCCTCGGCGGTCTGCGCTCGACGTCATTGAACGCCTCCGGCCAGTGGGGAGCCGACGACACAGCCCTCGGGAAGATCGACGACACGGCGTGGACCACGCTCGGCTCGGTCACCCCAGTCTCCGCGTGTCCTGCGACCGCCGCCGTCAGCTCACTGGACTGGTTCACCGGTTTCCTGCGCACCAACTATCAGCTCGGCGGCGCCGGCGGTGATGTCGCCCCATGGTCGGCGAACGGCAGCGGTAACTGGCCGCTGGTGCGTGGTGTTGTCGCCCACGACCCGGGCACTGCCCGGACCGCCACCGGCAACGGCACCTCGATCCAGCTCGGCGCGGTCCCGTCCGACAAGCAGCTGTACGCGGCTTTGCACGTGTTGTCGGTGTCCGGGACGACACCAAGCCTGACGGTGACCATTCAAACCGACAATGCGACCGGGTTCCCGTCGTCGGCGACCGCGCTGACGTTCTCCGCGGCCAACGCCAAGGGCGGCCAGATTTTGCGGACGGCCGGCCCGATCACCGACGATTGGGTCCGCGCCAGCTGGACGATATCCGGCTCCTCCCCATCGTTCCTTTTCCTCGTTTCGGTCGGGATCGCCTGACCGAGCCGTTCCTTTTCCCGGCCCTTTGAGCGGTTCCGCCGAGGCCGTGTCTCACTCTGCCCGAAAGGTGCCCTGCCGTGGCCAAAATGGTTCTGCTCGCGTCCTACCTGGCGATCAACTCGGTCGACCTGAGCTCCTACGCCAACAAGATCGAGCTGACAACTGAGGTGGAAGAGAAGGACGTCACCACCTTCGGCTCGAGCGGGTGGAAAGAAGTCCTCGGCGGTATCAAGTCGGCCGGCCTCGCGATCACCTTCCAGCAGGATGTCGCAGCGTCGGCCCTGGACAGCCAGATCTGGGCGCTGCTCGGCACTGTGACGACCTTCGAGGTGCGGCTGTCCAACGCGGCGGTCGGCACGAGTAACCCGAAGTACACGGGCTCGACGCTGGTGTCCAAGTGGAATCCGATTTCCGGGTCCGTCGGCGACGACGCAGAGGTTTCGGTCCAATGGCCGACATCCGGCGCCGTGACCAGGGCGACGGCCTAACGGCGGACGGGTGATGGGCCTTTGGCAGGTCGACGCGGACGACATCCGTAAGGCGGCGGAGACCCTCAGCCGGGAGCAGAACGGTCTCCAACTCCGCCGGGAACTGGCCGCGAACCTGCGGGACGCGGTCCGGCCAGCGGTCGACGCGGCTCGCGGGGCGATTCTCCCAATGGGTGACCACGGCCTGGCCGCCGAGGGTGAACCGCTCCGTGCGGCGATCGCCTCGAAGATCCGCGCAAAGGCTCGGCTCACGGGCCGCGGCGCCGGTGTCCGCGTGTCGGTCTCGAAGAAGGGAATGCCACGCGGTTTCGCGAACGCGCCGAAGCGCACCAACAGCGTGAAGGGTTGGCGTCACCCGGTGCCGCCTCCGCGCCTTCCTGATGGCGTCCAGGGGCCGCTCAGGCCGCCGGTCTGGGTGCATCAGATGGGTAAGCCCGGATGGTTCGACGACACCCTGCGCCGCCACCGCAAGGAGTACCGGCAGGCCGTCAAACGGGCGGTCGACTCGGCAGCACAACGAATCAGCAGGGGGGGCCGATGAAGGTCACATACAAGGTGGCGGACAACGACGTCACGGTCTGGGAGTTCAACCCGGACGACACTCCGCAGTCTCAGGCCGAACTGATGGAGAAGCGGTACGGGGGAAACTGGGACGCCTTCCTCACCGACGTCCGCTCCGGCTCCGCCAGAGCCCGCCGTGTCCTGTTGTGGCATCTTCTCCGGCGCACCCATCACACCCTGCGGTACGAGGACGTCCCGGACTTCCCCATGGGTGCAGTCAAGGTGGAGCACTCCGTCGACGAGCTCCGGTTCATCCGCGATCGGGTCCTCAAGGCCGCGCTCCCGGCCGAGGAGCGTGAGCAGATCCTCACCGCCCTCGACATCGAGATCACTGAGGTTCTGAGCGGTGACGAGCTCGCCTCGGCCACGGTCGACGAGGTGAGCGGCGAGGGAAAAGCCTCGGCGGTCGACGCCTAGAGCTACTCGGGCTTTTCGCGCACGTCCTGCACATCCGGCCCTGGGAAATCGGTCGCCTCTCCGTCGCGGAGTTCCTGGCTTTGGCCGACTGGCTCGACGACTACAACCGCGCGACCCAAGCCGAGGAGTGAGCCGTGTCGGATACGTCCCTGGTCTTCAACATCCTCGGGCGGGATTCGACGTCGAAGGTCCTCAACGTCATCCGAAACGCGTTTCGGTCGACTGGCGCCACTGCGGAGGCCTCGCTCAAGAAGGCCGCGAAGCCGACCGAGCAGCTTGAGCGTGACCTCGACAAGGCCCAGCGGAAGATCGAGCAGCTCGGCGCTGCGACGGCCAAGAACGGTGTTGCGATGGAAGCGGCCCAGCTTCGGCTCGCGGCGGCCCAGCAGCGGCTCAACGCTCTCAATGAGAAGGTGGGCGCGACTGAGGCGCAGAAGGCGATGGCCCTCAATCGGGTCAAAGCCGCCGAGCTGGGCGTCGCGGACGCCGCAGCGAAAGCTAACCGAATCCAGGGAGATCGGCAGAAGGCCGTCGCCGAGACGGAACGGCTCAAGGATGCTCTTCTGCGCGCCGAGGAGGGATCGGACTCGCTGGGCGACTCCGGTGGCCGTACCGGCGGCGTCCTGTCGCGGCTCGGCGGGTGGGCGTCCCAGGCGGGTTCCTCGCTGGCGGGTATGGGCTCCTCCACCGTTGGGCTCGCGTCCAGCATCGGTGGGCTCATCGCCATCGTCCTCGGTTTGGCGGCGGCCCTCGCGTCGATCGGCC
>CAMLNW010000240.1 GCA_946481495.1 uncultured Actinomycetes bacterium | reverse complement strand
AGCTCGTAAATGCTGAGGTCTTCGCCGGTGCCGACATTGATGTGTGTTTCACCATCGTAGTTCGCCATGAGGAACACACACGCCGAAGCGAGATCGTCGACGGCCAGCACGACGACGTCCCGGAGCGCGCGTTCCTGCTCAAGGGCACGATCGAGGACGTGCTCGAGGCCGCCAAGAAGGACGGCTAAGGGCACATGGCCCGCACGACGTTCCCCGTTGAGGTCTTGACCCCTGAGGGCAAGGCCTGGGAGGGCGAGGTCGAGATGATCTCGACTCGGACCACGCTCGGATCGGTCGGCATCCTCGCCAACCACGCGCCGCTAATGGCGATGCTCGAGCCGACCGAGCTCAAGCTCTACGAGAGCGGCTCGGAGAACGCACCGAATGCCGACTCCGTCCGCTTCGCGCAGGGCGAGGGGTACCTCCAGGTCGTCGACAACTCGGCGCTGCTGATCGTCGAGGACGCGATCAAGCCCGAGGACCTCGACCGCGGCGCACTCGAGGCGCGGCTCGACGAGGCCAAGAACGGTCTCGCCGATGCCGAGGAGGGCAGCGAGGAGCAGAACCGCCTGCGCCGCGAGATCGCGCGCTGCGAAGCATTCCTGGCCGTCGAGGCCTGAACGACCGGTCAGACCGGTTCGTTGGCGCGATCGACCGGTCGGCGTTAGGTTGACGCGGTGACTCGCCTTCTGGCTGTGCTGACGGTGCTTGGCGCCGCGCTGCTGCTCGGCGCCGCCAACGCGAGCGCCGGTGTGATCGTCCAGTGGGCGCCGGACAGCGATCGCGCCGACCGGATCGCTGCACACGCGGACGCCGAGGTCACCTTCGACCAGACGCTCGGCCGTCCGTTGCTGCAGCTGCTCGAGCCGGAGTCCGGCCAGTCGGTTGGCGAGGCCGTCGCTTCGCTGCGCGGCGATGACGCAGTGCTTGTTGCCGAGCCAGACCGCCAGAACTCCCCGCAGGCGGTACCCGACGATGAGTTCTTCGACGAGCTCTGGGGACTGCAGAACCTTGGTGGCGCCTTCGGGATCGAGGACTTCCCCGGGCCGGTGGCCGGCGCGGACATCGCCGCGGTGGACGCCTGGGACCGCACGGTCGGCATCCCGTCGGTCGTAGTGGCGGTGATCGACTCCGGCTACCGCTTCAACCATCCGGACCTCAGCGGCGTCGCGTGGAGCAACTCGGATGAGATCGCCGGGAACTCGACCGACGACGACGGCAACGGCCGCGTCGACGACACGCGCGGCTTCGACTTCGTCGGTCAGGACTCGGACACTCCAGTTAGCGACAACGACCCGTCCGACACGGATCTGATCACCGGTGGTCACGGTGTCCACGTCGCGGGCACGGTCGGCGCGGAGGGCGACGACGGCGCGGGGATCACCGGGGTGGCCCAGAACGTGCGGATCATGCCGCTGCGCGTCTGCGCGAACGACGCCTCCGAGACCAACCCGCCGAAGTCCTCCTGTCCCGATTCCGCCGTCATCCAGGCGATCGACTACGCGGGCAACAACGGCGCCGACGTGGCGAACCTCTCGCTCGGCCGTGCCGGCTCGCCCAGCCAGCTCGTGGTCGACGCGTTCGCGCGTCACCCGGCTACGCTCTACGTGATCTCCGCGGGCAATGACGGCGCCGACAACGACGGCGGTGGCGATCCGCCGGACGGCCACCACTATCCCTGCGACTACAACCCGGCGACCGACAGCGTCGTGGCCGGCCGGATCGACAACATCGTCTGCGTCGCGGCCAGCGATCAGGCAGACGAGATCGCCGACTTCTCGGATTACGGCGCCAGCTCGGTTGATCTTGCCGCCCCCGGCACTGAGACCCTGAGCGCCTACCAGGCGATCACCAGCCGATACTCGGAGAGCTTCACGGCGAGCGACTTCGCCACCAAGTGGTCGGCGACGGCGGCCAACGGCTTCGGCCGGGACGACGACGGTCCGCTGACATCGTTCGGCATGACGGACTCGCCTGGCGGGGCGCCGGCGGCCAGCGCGACCTATCAGTCGACGCTCACGACCGGGTTCACAGTTCCCGCCGGCTGGGGATCGTGCCGGCTCAGTGGCCAACGGTTCTTGGCGCTCGGCGGCGGCAGCTTCCAGTACGCGGTGCTCAGTAACGACAGCGCCGTCTTCACGAGCTCGCCGACCAGCACCGTCGGTAGCTCGCTGATCTCTTTCCAGACCCAGCCGATCAGCGGGCTGGGAGGCACGACGGTCAAGCTCCGCTTCCGCTACATCGCCGACTCCACGCCCAGCGTGTCGGAGGGCGCGTGGCTCGACGATCTCGAGGTCAGGTGTTTCGAGCCGGCGACTTCGAGCACCGCTTCCTATGCCTACCTGCAGGGCACGTCGATGGCGGCCCCGCACGTTGCCGGCGCCGCTGGTCTGCTCGCATCGCTCGATCCGTCGGCCACCGTTCCGGAGCTACGCGAGGCGCTGCTGGAGGGAGCGGTTCCGAACCGCCCGTCGCTCTGCGATCCGGTCACCGACCTCGACAACCGCCGCACCGTCACTGGAGGTCGCCTGAACGTGGACCGGTCGATGGACGTGCTGATGGGCGATCCGCTGGCGCCGCTTACTCCGCCGACCTGCGGGTCGCCGGAGCAGCCGCCGACGGATCCGGGCACGGGGCAGCAGCCCGTGACCGTCGATGGCGGCCGGACTATCACCCTGCCGCCCACGCGCTGCAAGGTGCCGAAGCTCAAGCGGCTGTCGCTGAGCAAGGCCAAGACGGCTTTGAAGAAGGCGAACTGTGTGCCCGGCAAGGTCACCAAGCCGAAGAAGAAGCCGGGTCAGAAGCGGCTGCCGGCGTTGATCGTCAAGTCGTCGAAGCCGAAGGCCGGGACCGAGCATGACGCTGGCAAGAAGGTTGCCGTCACGCTCGGCCCCAAGCCGAAGAAGCGCAAGAAGCGCTAGCGGCGTCGCTTACGCGGCGTCGCGGAGGGCCGCCAGCTCGCCGTCGTCGGCGAGCTTGCGTAGGGCGCGGTCCTCGATCTGGCGGACGCGCTCGGCGGAGATGCCAAGCCGACGGCCGGTCTCGCGGAGGGCGACAGCCTCGGTGCCGCCGAGGCCGTAGCGCAGGGTGAGCACGTCGCGCTCGGGGCTCGGCAGGCCGCCGACCACCTGGCGGACTGTGCTGTCGCCCTGTTCCTGCTGGACCTCCTGGTCGGGCGTCGCCGCGTCGTCGGCGATCAGGTCGCCGAGCGCCGTCTCCTCTGAGTCGCCAACGCCGCGGTCGAGGCTGGTCGGCGTCCGGTCGGCCGCGCGGATGTCCTCGATCTCGCGTGGCGTCATGCCGACGAGGTCGGACAGCTCGTCCGGGGTTGGGTCGCGCTCCAGCTTCGCCGCCAGCTCACGCTCCGCGTCGCGGATCTTGCGTGCCTGGCTCGCGATGTGGACGGGCAAGCGGACGGTGCGGCTCGAGTTGGCGAGACCGCGGCCGATCGCCTGGCGGATCCAGAGGGTGCCGTAGGTCGAGAACTTGAAGCCCTTGCGCCAGTCGAACTTCTCGACCGCGCGGATCAGGCCGAGCATGCCCTCCTGGATCAGGTCGCCCAGCGGCAGGCCCTGGCCCTGGTACTTGCGTGCGATGGATATGACGAGACGGAGGTTCGCGTTGATCATCCGCTCCTTGGCCGCGAGGTCGCCGCGCTCGATGCGCTGGGAGAGCTCGATCTCCTCGTCGGCTGTGAGCAGGGGATGACGCGCCGCCTCGTTCATGAACTGCTGAATCGAGTCGGTAGTGATGTCTGGGGTGCTTGTGCGCTCTGCCGTGATGGTTCCTTTCATATCGTCGCTCCGGTCCAATCGGATGATCGAAAGTATAGCTTACGATTAGTAAGTTTGCCAGCCCGAAGGTGTCCTCGCGGACCGGCGAGGCTCTAGAAAGCGGTTTGCGTGGTTCTCCTGAATCAGGGGTACCCGGGAATCGTGCAATCGACTCAGGAGCAACGTCCGTCCACCGATTCGCCTTTGCGGCGTGTGATCTCGACGCGGATGCTGCTGGTCTT
>CAMLNW010000239.1 GCA_946481495.1 uncultured Actinomycetes bacterium | reverse complement strand
GCTGGAGCCGGTCGAGCTTGACGCGGAGACGCTTGCTCTAGCGCGGCGGCTGGTTCCGGAGCATTTGAGCCCTCAGTAGCCCAGAGCGAACTTGGCGTCCTCGGACATCAGGTCCGGGGTCCAGGCGGGGGTGAAGACGAGCTTCGGGTGGACGTCGGTGATGCCGGGGAGGTCGCCGACGAACTCCTGCATCTGCTCGGTGACCTGGGGACCGATCGGGCAGCCGGGGGTCGTGAGGGTGAAGGTGATGAAGGCCTCGGTGCCCTCGACGGCGATGTCGTAGACCAGGCCGAGCTCGACGAAATCGAGGCCGAGCTCGGGGTCGATCACGTTCTCCAGCGCCTCGCGCACGTCGTCCACGGTTACGTCGATATCGGTCATGGCGGCAATGGTAGTCGCGAGTAGGGTTCGCGCCGATGGTCGCGCTGCTCGTAATCGTCTTCATCCTCGTCCCGATCGCGGAGCTGTACGTGATTCTGCAGGTCGGGGATGCGATCGGGGCGCCGCTGACGATCCTGTTGTTGGTGCTCGATTCGCTGCTCGGGTCGCTGCTGCTGCGCAGCCAGGGACGGTCGGTCTGGCGGCAGTTCAACGAGGTGATGGCGCAGGGCCGGGTCCCCCACCGTGAGCTGTTCGACGGCATCGCGGTGATCTTTGGCGGCGCGTTCCTGATCACGCCGGGATTCCTGACCGACATCATCGGATTGCTGCTGCTGATCCCACCGACGCGGGCGCTGTTGCGACGGTTCGCGACGGGCTGGCTCAGCAAGCGGTTTGGGCTGAGTGCTGTCGTCGGAGCCGCCGGTGTCGCTGGACGGGCGGGGCGCGCGGCACGGACGAGACGGTCGGACAGGGACGACGACGTGGTCGAGGGAACGGCACGTGAACACCCCGACGAGCCGCCACAAGGGAGAATCGGCCCGTGAGCCAGCCGGCGCTGTCGCTGAACTTCTTCTCCCCGGAGCACGGGCTGCACGGCAGCGCGCGCTCGGGGATGACGCTGCTGTTCGAGGGCGCGAGCTCGCAGGCGCTGCCCGACGGGCCGGAGATCGAGGCGGTCGGCGAGGGCTGGCATGCCGAGCTGGAGGGCGCTTTCTCGCTAGATCTGAAGCCGGTCGCGCCCCCGGCTGAGCTCGACGGCGTGACCGTCCGCATCTGCGTGGCGAGCGGCCAGATCGGCACCCAGAAGGTGACCTGCCTCGCGACGCTGTCCGAGACGCACGTCGCGCCGAGTTGGGAGGAGCTCGACGCGCTGCGCACGATCTCGGCGCTGTTCGACGAGGGTCACGCCTTCCTGGCCGTCGGCCGCCGGCCGCGCGGCGCGCTCGGGCACAGTGCGGAGAGCACGGCCGCCTGGCTGCTCAACGACGGCGAGGCGATCGCCGTCGAGGACGCGCGTATCTCGACCGTCTACGACGGCGAGGGACGCCAGCGCAGCGCCGGGCTAGAGCTGTGGCTCCCAGGCGAGGACCTGCCGCTGCGCGGCTCGGGCAGCGTGGTCGCCGGATCGTCGCTGCAGCTCGAGTCGGCCGACGTCCATGCCGCGATCTTCCGCTGGCGGATGGGCGACCGCGAGGGTGCCGGGTCGTACGAGCTGATGACGCGTGCCGCGCCGGACGAGGCGGCGTGAGCGTGCCGAAGGCGATCATCAGCGACTTCGGCGGCGTGCTGACGACCCCGCTCGGCAACGCCTTCGCCGCGTGGTCGCAGGAGAGCGGGGTGCCGCTTGAGGATCTCGGCAAGGCGCTCGTGTCGTCGATGGAGCGCCACGGCGAGCATCCGCTGTTCGTGCTCGAGCGCGGCGAGCTGACCGAGCCGGAGTTCGTGGCTCGGCTCGAGGAGGAGCTCGGCGGCCACAGCCTCGACGGCATGGGCGAGGCGTTCCTGGCCGGCCTCGAGCGCAACCACGAGATGATCGACTACGTCGCCGAGCTGCGCGGGCGCGGGCTGCGGGCGGCGCTGCTGACCAACAACGTCCGCGAGTGGGAGCCGCGCTGGCGGGCGATGCTGCCGGAGATCGACGAGATCTTCGAGGTCGTCGTCGACTCGGCGTTCGTCGGGATGCGCAAGCCGGAGCCCGAGATCTACCACTTGACGGTCGAGCGGCTCGGCGACGGCCTGGCCGCCGAGGACTGTGTCTTCGTCGATGACATCGCGATCAACTGCGATGCGGCGCGCGAGCTGGGCATGACGGCGGTGCTGTTCGAGACGACCGGCCAGGCCCGCTCGGAGATCGAGCGGGCACTGGCCTAGTCGCCGGTCGTCTCCCCTCGCTCAGCGCAGCGAGATCGCGACCTGCTCGAGGCGGTCCATCGCCTCCTGCATGCCGCCCTCCATCCCGGAGTTGATGTGCATGTCGCGCCCCTCTTGGGTCGGGTGCTCGACGAGGACCGTCAGCGTCGTCCGTCCGTCGACCTCGGTGAGCGTGAGGGTGTTCAGCGATGCGTGCTCGTCGGCGTCGGGGATGCCCTCGAAGGCCTCGGTCGAGACCATCCGCTCGTTCGGGACGAGCTCGCGGTACTCGCCGTGGAAGGCGACCTCGAAGCCCTCGTTGGCGACCATCGCGTAGCGCCAACCGCCGCCGACGCGCAGGTCGATCTCGCAGACGGTCATCTCACCGCGCTCGCCGCTCCACCACTGCCTGACCAGCTCGGGAGTGGTCCATGCCTTGTAGACCAGCTCCTTGGGAGCGTCGAACTCCCTGGTGATCAAGATCTGCCTGTCGCCGGGAAGCGTCACCTTCGCCGTGCCGCTACTTGCCATCGGTGCCATGTCCTTCGTCCTTTCGCTTGAGTTTGTCGAGGACGGCGTCCAGCCGGTCGAACCGCTCGGACCATGTGCGCTCGTACTCCTTCACCCAGTCGTGAATGGGCTTGAGCGCGGCGCCGTTGACCCGGTAGAGCCGCTGCCGTCCTTCGTTCCGTACGTCGACCAGCCCCACCTCGCGCAGCACCTTGAGGTGCTTGGAGACCTGGGGCTGGGCCAGGTTGAGCAGGCCGACCAGGTCGTTGACGGGGCGCTCGCCGTCGGCGAGCGCGTCGAGGATCTGCCGCCGCCGTGGCTCCGCCACCGCGTTGAACGCATCCGCCGTCGTCGCTGCTCGTGCCATGTCGAGCATTATATACCAATATAGGAATATTTCAACTGGAGGGCGCTCTGCGGCCGTCTTAGACGAACTGGCGCTAGCGCGGGCATGGGTCGTCGCGTACGCTGAATCGCAGGTGAGGAGTGCCCTGGGGACCCCTACGCGCGTGCTGGCCGCCCTGGCGGCCGGTGTCGCGAGCCTTGCCCTGGCGGCGCCCGCGTCAGCCGAAATCAAGACCGAGACGATCCGCTACGGCCCGATCGAGATCGGCCCGTACCAGGTGCTGCAGGACGACCTGAAGATCGGCATCCCGAAGCCGCGCACCGACGGCTTCATCACGAACATGGAGGTCGACGTCGTCGACCCCGACGGCAGCAAGGTGCCGATCAACCGGGTAATGCTCCACCACATCGTCTTCACCAACCTCGGTTCGGTGGTCGGCGAGAAGCACGACGGGACCTGCAACACCTTCACCGGCTTCGACTACAAGACGAAGATCCCCGCGTTTGGCGAGCGCTTCTACGCCGCCGGCGAGGAGCGGGCGAAGCTGAAGCTGCCGCCCGGCTACGGCTATCCGATGAAGGCAGCCGATCAGTGGGCGATGACGCTGATGCTGATGAACCACCGCAGCAAGACCGACGACGTGTTCATCGAGTACAAGGTGACCTACGACACCGCGCCCCAGACGCCGGTGACGCCCTACTGGCTCGACGTCGAGAACTGTCTCGCCGATCCGGTCTACAGCGTGCCCGGCGGCCGCAAGCCGGGCTCGACGCACACCCGCTCGGCGAACTGGACCGTGCCGTCCTCGGGACGGCTCGTCGCCGGCCTCGGCCACGTCCATGGCGGCGCGAAGGACCTGACGCTGAACCGCGGCAGCTGCGAGCTGTACCGCTCACGACCTACGTGGGGCCTGAAGAGCCACCCCTTCTACAACGTCAAGCCCGTGCTCCACG
>CAMLNW010000238.1 GCA_946481495.1 uncultured Actinomycetes bacterium | reverse complement strand
GATCTTCGCCAGGGCGCGAGTCGAGACCTTGCCCGCATGATCGGTGCTGACGCGGACGGGTAGTACTCCCGACTTCGCCGCCTGCTTGCGCTGAGCGGCCGTCAGACCGCTCAGCGCGAACTTGGGGCGATCACCCGCCTCGAGGTTTCCACCTCCCGGCTTGTCCGTCGCCGCTGGCGCGTCGATCTGCGATCCGCCGGGGTCGCCTTGGCAACCCTCTGCCAAGACCGAGCAGATCGGCGGCGGCGACACAGGAGCGGGGAACCCGTCTCCGACCCTTGCCACATACAGGTCGCCATCCTCGTCATCGATCTCGCGGGGGTCGATCCGCTCCTCCGTCCAAAAGAACACACTGTCGCCGTTCTTGCCGTTTCCCGTATAGAAGGCGTGATAATTGGACAGTCCAGAAGTGAGCAGGCGCAGGCTTCCATCGCGCCACTCGTACACGTCCATCCGATCGCCGTTCACGTCGTCATCCGTCAGCTCAAGCCTACTTTGGAAGTAGACGGCCTTCAGGTGGCCTTGATCGTCCTCGGCGATGTTCTGGTGTCTCAGACCGCCGAGCCCAACCGTCTCGGATGTCGTGGTCGGCTGGTTGCCGGTCCCGCCGAGCACCCCGAAATCGCCATTGCATACGGCTAGCGATGGTGTGGCGCTCGATGCCGTGGTCAGGCAACCGTACTGCGTCCCTGCATCGACTGGCGGCGCCGAGAGGCGGATCAGCTCATCCGCCTCTGCGTCATAGAGATAAATGTCGGCCGCCGCGTCCGTGTCATCCGTGGTCAGTTGGCCCGTCGTCTCAAAGGCGATCGCGTCGCCGCTCGATGTCCCGTGAACGCAGTTTACCCCCTGCGCCGGGAGCGTATTGATATTGAGCGTAACACCGACGGCACGCGCCATTCCACCCTCTAGCGCATGGTAGCTCGAACAACTATCAAAGCCGTTAGTAGAGAACGGGATTCGCGCGATGAACTTATAGGCGGAAGCACCAGTCTTATTGCTGTCGTAGAGGTAGAGATTTCGGCTGGTGGTGTTCACCTGGGCGCCGCCGGGGGTGGTAGCTCCGCCGGCCGGTGGCGCACTTTGCGCACCCGGGATCTCCGTTGTAGTCACAAAGTAGACACGATCGCCCTCATCGGACATGAATCGCGCCGCAGCGCCCCCACCCGCAGAGCAGTTGCCGCTTACGATTGCCGAACAGTTGGTATTCGAATCCGCCGCAGCGGTCAGCGCGACCCCATTTGCGGTAGCTGTCGCATTGGTCGACAAGGTCAACGTTCCCGAGCCGACGGCAACGATTGTGGCGTTAGCCGGAATTCCCGCACCACCGACTCGCTGACCGACCGCGAAGGTCCCAGTCGTGACAGCCACGCCGGTCACGGTGGGCGAACCATTGGCTACATCGCCGGTTCCCTCCACGACGGGCCCAGCCGAGACCCGCGTCAGCTCACCATCGGCAGGATCTGCGTTGCTGTCGCTCGGCAACGCGTAGCGGTAGAGGTCCCACGAGTTCGGCGAAGCTACCCCAGTTGTTTGCGAGTTGCCGCCGTTTGGATCATCTATCGTAAGTGGCGCGTTCGTACGGAAATAAACGACCTTCCCGTCATGCGAGGCGCCCTCGAACCCAACTCCATTGCCCAACTCGCCAATCTGCTGCGGAGCGTCGAACAAATCGTCGACGGCCCGTGAGATCCAGCGCACCGTCGGATTGCCGTCGTCGTCGTACTGGCGCACGAAGAGCTGGGGCGGACAGTCCGTCGCGGTACCAACAGTGGTGGCGCAGGTCGACGGACTACTTGTGGTGGCCTCGGGACTCAGGAAGAACACACGCCGGCCATCGTCGGACAGCGCGGTCGTCGCGGTTCCTGCTAGAGGGCCTCCGGCTAGGAAGATCTTGCTGCCGCCACCGGCGGACGCACCACGGACGCTGGTCGGGCTTCCCGCTGCGCAGCTGCTCGTTCCGATCAGGTCACCGGCCACACCGGTGCCCATTCGCGCAGGCAGCTCGGTCGACCCCGCGCCGCTGCCCGTACACTCGTTGATCAGATCGAGCGGTGCCCAGATCGGACCACCGGTCATAAAGACAGCGCTTCCCGACGTCTGAGGGGGCGAGAGCTGCCCGGGCGTGACAGTGTCATCTAGTGGCCGCAGGTCGCGATAGAAATTTCCGGTATCGATCCATCGCAGGCCGCGCTTTCCAGCACCGTCGATGAGAACCTTGTCGGCTGTGGTCTGGAGCCCGGTGTACCAGTCGGGATCGAGCCACGGATACCAGCCTGCGAGGCGGTCCCCGCCGGTATCTCCCATCACACGGGTGGTCTGTCCCCCACTCGGCCACGAAAAGAATCGACCTGTGTGGTACCAGGCGTGTGTGTTCAAGTCATCCGATACCCCGGTAATCACGCTGTCTCCCGCATTGAATGGCACAGCAGGCGGGATGTTGGCAACTGGATCCCCAATCCAGCGGTCGGGCTGGCGGCGGCGGACCTCGAAGGTACGCTCGAACGCGTAAGCGTTCCCTACATCTGGATCCGACACCCCCGCGAAGATGCTCCACAACGCGGAGTCGCCGTCTCGCGACGGCAGCGCGCCCTGCAGATGCCCGTAGCCGGAACCAAATGGGCCGGTGCCGCCGGGCTCCCCGCCGCGGCGCAGGACCTTGCTCGGCGAGGTGACCATCTCGTAGGCGCGGCTCGCTGACGCCGCCACCGGGGCACGCGTCGTGAACGAGCGGTCGGCTCCACAGACCGGCGCCGGCGAATATTGGTTCTGGGCGCAGAGGCGGAAGTGGAACACACGCTCCGGCTCGAGACCTGTCAGCCGAGTGTCCACGGGCTTGGCGCTACCTCCGGAACCGGCAGAGGCAGCTGGCACAGGTGCCTGCTTGCCGTAGCTGCTATCGCCCCAGTCGAACCAGTAAGTGGTCGGGACACCGCCGGGATCGACCTGCCCAACCAGCCGCGCCGAAGTGTCCGTCACCTGTTGGGCCGTCGTCGTCTGCGCGGTCGGCGGGCACGGATCGGTGACGAACGAGAGCTCCGCCGAGATCGCAGTGCCAGCTGACGGGTTACGTGTGGTGCGGACACGGACACGGTACTGCGAGTTTGCGTCCAGGCCACTGACGTCGTCGTCAATCGGGACTGGCGAGTTGCCGTCGCCCGTCGCTCCGACGAGCGCATCCGGCGCGATGTCGACCCAGTCGTCGTCACGCCCAGTCTTAGACACCTGGAAGCGGTAGTTGGTGGCAAAGCCCGTCGGGCCGTTCGGGTTGATTTCCGCCTGCAGTCTTGCGTCAGAGCAGCCAACATCCTCCGGCGGCAGCAATGTGACCGTCGGTGGTGGGTCAACGCCGGTCTCGTCCAGGAAGACAATCCGCTGGCCGGCGCCTGTGGCAGCCGGGCCAGTCGAGACCGATAGATAGAACCTGCCCGACGCGGGATTGACGCCGATTCCATTCGGAGAAAGGGTGGCGACCGAGGACGAGTTGAAGATGCCCAGCCCCACACCATGGATATCGACGATGTCGCTGTCGTCAACGTCGACTGGGTTGTCGCTAACGTCGAGCTCGAGCAATCCGGTGCCCGGAAGCCCATCGTTAAGCGCTGGGTTTGGGGCACGACCCACGAGCAGGTATCCGGTGGAGTGATCTATCTCCAAGCCCGCGGGGAGCCCTCGCCCAAAGAAATTGTCATCAAATGCCGGACTGATCGATGTCTCGAAGACATCGATCGCCGTGTCATACCGAAGAACCTCCGTATTGCCGTTCGCGTTGTTGATGGTGGATGTCGTGGCGTATACCACCCCGTTTGAATCGGCCGCGATGTCGCGTGGCCAGTCCACGGTGGTGAACTCGGTTGCCGAGCCAAACGATGGGTCGGCCGTGACAGAGGCGGCCGGATTCCCCGGGATCGCATAAGGCAGCACACGCCTGTTGCCTGGGTCGGCGATGTAAAGGTTGCCGGCGTTGGGAGCTGAAGGCGGCGGCACGGCAAGTCCATGCTTCTGCGAGTTGAAGCCTATCTGCCCAGGGTTAGTTCCCGCTTGCGTA
>CAMLNW010000237.1 GCA_946481495.1 uncultured Actinomycetes bacterium | reverse complement strand
CAGCGCCAGCGGCTTTCCGGTCAGGGCGGGCGAGCGATTGCGGATGGACTCGAACTACGACGCCCGCCTGCTGCACACGCGCGTGATGGGAATCATGCTCGTCTTCCTGGCCAAGGACCCGGGGGCTACGCCGCCCAGCGGGTGCGTGAAGCCCTCTGACATGCAGGAAACCGGGCCGAGCGAACCCGGGCGCTCCGTCACCCCGCGCTTCACCGTGCCGCTGACGGGGATCGGCCCGAACGGTAAGGCGCGCAAGATCTCCAAGCCACCCGGGAAGCGCGTGCGCGTCAAGAGCGGCGCCCGGATCACGGTCGGTGACCGCTTCTTCTCGCGGCCGAACCTGACCCTGCTGGCAGGCGGCAAGCTGCGCTGGAAGTTCTCCTCAGCCGAGCTGCACAACGTCACCGTCGCCAACGGCCCACGCGGCTTCGCCTCAGACAACCTCGACGGCGGCCGCGCCTACTCGAAGCGACTCGCGAAGCCCGGCACCTACCAGCTCTTCTGCGCCCTCCACCCCGTCTCGATGACGCAGACGGTAAAGGTCGTGAAGAAGAAGCGGCGCTAGCCGCGCCGGGCGCGACTAGTTGTCGCTGCCCATCCTGTCCCAGCAGTAGAGCTCGATCGCCTCAGCGGCGAGCTCCGTCATCCGCTCTTGGGACAGGAACGGCAGGACCGTGTCGATCGCCTGCTCCTCGCTGACGCCGGCGTCGAACGCATCGTCGCCCCGGAACCCAGCCGCGATCTTCAGCGCCTCGCGTCGATGCTCGCCAAGCTGACCGAACGCCTTCAGCAGGAAGTCCTTGTTCGCGATCGGCTGCCCAACCTCGAGCGACGCATGCCAAGCCGCCAGCATCGACAGATCGTCGTCGTCGAGCACCTCAACGGCCTTGGCGTAGTGCACCGCCAGCTCGTCCTCCGGGATCTCGTCGACCCAAGCGCGCACGACCTCGCCCAACAGCTGCCGCCGGGCCTCCCGCCCAACAGCATCCGCGATCACCCGGATCGCCTCTTGTGGCTCGATG
Source organism: uncultured Actinomycetes bacterium (assembly GCA_946481495.1). The sequence continues at coordinate 3,042 of CAMLNW010000237.1, read as the reverse complement.
AAGCACAGGGACATGTGCGTGAAGGTAGGGATGGGGGTGGACGGAACGGAGGAGCTATGACAAGTCGTACGGTCCTAGCGGGCGTCCGCGGGCGCAGTGGCGTAGGCCTCGACTAGCAAGCCCTTCAGATGCTCCGCCGCGTGCTCGACAGGGGTATTCCTGTTGCGGCTCGCCGTCTCCTCCGCCGGCGCGATGTCGATCAGTCGCAGGTACCAGCGGATGCCCTCGAATACAACCGGCTCGACTGGCAGCGCGATACGGGGGCCACCACGGCGGAACAGGACGACAAACGCCTCCTCGATGCCATAGCCCGCTCCTGACAGCAACGCCGCTGTGTCGACGGTCTGCCGAAATGCCGCTTTCAGAGCCCCGGTGATTTCCGTTCCATCAGCGTACTGCTTGGCCTCGAGTAAAAAGCTCGACCGAGCGTCGAAATCAAGCACATCGGCGCGCGCAGGCCCGAGCGGAACCTCCGGCAGAGGGTTAAGTCCCTGGTCGAACAGGTACAGCGCTAGCTCGTCGCGCAGCGCCCCCTCCCTTCTGCCCTTCGCCTCCGCGGCGATTGAGAAGAGCCGATCGCGGTCATGCCACTCAGCCCGCGCCCTGAAACGGTCGATCGTGGCGAGGCGACTGCGGGTGGTACCGATACGCGCACGCAACTCCACGCCAACGCGCTTGACGGCGACCCGCATGCTCCGGATGAGCGCATGCGCGAACGCGCGGTCGTCGATGTCAGTCACACCGCGAAGAACCTCGTCGATTAGCACCGCTCGCTGCTGTCCCGCCACGTCGACGCGTACGACGAGTGCCGGTTGCGCGCCGGCGTCTCGCGGCCGGCTCGACGCCTGCACCATGGCGACCTGGGCGGCCTCCGACTCACCGCGAGCGATCGACGCAAGACAGCGTAGGCGCAGCAGCGCGACACCGGGATGGATGCGAGTGGCACGCAGCATCTGGCCGTGAACCTGCTTCTGACGAGCCTTGACGCCCTCGAGCATCGTTCGATTCGGATTGATCGCCAGGGCGCCCGCGCTGACGTCCAGCGCATCAATCATCTCGATGAGCTGACCGACCCTGCTCGTGTCGATGACGACCGAGGTCACGTCAAGCGGCACGACGATCGGGTGATGCCGGTCGCCGAGCAGACGCTCGAAGCGCGGTTTCGCCTGTACGAGCCTGCCCATCTGCGGTCCGGTAAGGCCATAGCCCAGGTCCTCCCATACGTGGGCAAGTGTTCGGCTCGGAACCCCGTCGTCACGCTCCGCGTCGCGAAGGCAGCATCCGACATCGTCAGCCTCGTGCTCGAGATCGAACAGGTGCGCAGCAAGCTGCACGTCCCCATCGAGTGCATCAAGGAACGGCGCCACTGAAAGCAAGAACTCTACGCCGGGCAGGTCGTCGAGATGCGCGAGCTGGCGGTCAAGCAGGTCAACAGTGGCGGAAAGGATCGACATGTGAGGACCAAACCACATCGCGGCGGTGCACGTACTCTCTGTCACAGTTTGGGCCGAGGGCGTTGGTAACTTTCTGACGATGCTGGCGAGTCTGGTCCCTGCGCTGCTCGACTTCTCCTGGCCAAATCCAAGCCTGATCGTCGCCGCAGTATCGATCCTCGTCGCCTTGGCAGCCATGCGCTCACCGGGGCGCTTCGTATCCCGAGGGCATCGTCGCGACACCTTGAAGGAGATGCAGAAGGCATACGCCAAGTCGGCGGAGAGCCGGGCGGTCGTGCTGCCAGCGATGCCGGCCTTCTTGGTGGTGGCGCGCGACGAGCTGCAGGCGGCTGTGGAGGCAGATCCCTCGCGACGACCAAGGCTTGCTGCCGAGCTGCGTGGGTGGCCGGATGTGTCCGGGACGGGAGCACATGAGATTGTGGCCAACGAGGCGAAGTTCCGCAGCCTCGTCGGCGCGGTCAAAGCGGTACGGATGTTCACGGAGAAGCCTTCCGACGAGCGCCAGAAGCTGATAAAGGCCGCCCACAAGCTGGTGGGACAGCTCAATGACTTCGGGCAGATGATCGATCTGAGCCTTTACTCACAGAGCGACGCGCTCGGCCAGTTGCACCGCTCGATCGCGCCGACCTGCAAGGCACTCGAGCCGCTGATCTGGGCGGAGAGCACCCGGGGACGCTGGGGCTTTCGCCTGCTGCGACTTCGGCTGCGAGCCGAGCACTTCAACGACATGCGGGTGATCCACAGCACTTCGGCGCTTCGTTGGCAGCGCGCAGACGAGCCCCGGACGGTCGTGTTCCAAGATCCTCTCTACACCGACGACTACGGAACGCACAGGCCTACCGCGCGTCTGGAGGCGATGTCTCGGAGCGAGCGGACGGCGCTGATAGTCGAGCGGATCGGAACTCGATTCGTGCCGCGCTTTGGTGGAAGTCGTCTCCGTCGGCACACTCGCGCTGAGAGCACTCTTGCCGGGTATCTGCGTTACGCACTCGAGCAGGACCTGAATCCACTGGATCTAACCTGGGACATGACGACAATCGTGGCCGGGCTGAACGCCAAGCGACGAGCGAATGGCAACAGGACTGACGCTTCAATCGCCTGAGGAGATCGATCGGCTGCTCGTCGAGGTCATGGGCGTATGGACTAGGCGCGGTCTTCACCCGGATGCGGAGTGCATGACGGTCCTCGCACGCGTTGGAGACTTTGCCGGCTGGAGCTACCGGATCACGCGCGAGCAGGTGCACGGCCTGATCGACTGCTCGAGCCTCGTCTCGCAGAGTACGTGGTTCGGCGCTGCCCTTGGGACCCCGTTCGTAGCTGAGACTCAGCGCGTCGCCCACAGTGCCTCCCGCATCGATCCGGCGGCTGCGGAGGACTGGCTCCCTGGCGACGTGCTCGTGCGTCATCCGTCGAGCGGCGAGGCGCCCGGCGGCAGGCACAACCATGTCGCGCTGTTCGCTGGACGTGACGCTGGCGGTGCACCATGGCTGGTCGAGTCGCTTGAGTCGAGCGGTGTTCGCGCCGCTCAGGTCGACGCCGGTGCTGTTGGCGGCGGGGTGCGCCGTTTTCTGCGCAACCCGGAGGTGGC
>CAMLNW010000236.1 GCA_946481495.1 uncultured Actinomycetes bacterium | reverse complement strand
CCGCCGCGGGTGGCGACGATTTTGCGTCCGCGCGCTGCAGGCGGAGTCGAGCGCGGAGCCCCTGCCGTCGACCGACGCGGAGCGCCCTCCACCGCCAACCCGCGCCAGGCACGGGGCGCAGTCGCCGACAAAGCCGAAGCGTGTGGACCAAAATCGGAGACAGGACCCGCGGGCAGCCACGCCAGAGCCCTAGCCCAACAAACCACCAACAAAAGAAGCGGGGCGGTCCGTAGACCGCCCCGCCCCGATGTCAGCCCCCGTCTGGCCCTCCGGAGACTGAGCCCCGCCTGGCCACATCAAGCGCACGATGTAGCTCGACGGGTGGTTTGGACTCGCAATCGAGAACTTCCCCCGTGACGGGATGGCTAAACACCAACCTGGCGCTATGGAGGAATTGGCGTGTCAAGCCGAGGGCGCTACCGCTTGCGCTACCGCCATAAGCCCGGTCGCCACAGACCGGATGGCCGATCGCGAGCATGTGCGCGCGGATCTGATGCGTGCGCCCGGTCTCGAGCTTCACACGCAGCAGCGAGCGGCCGGGCAGCTCCTCGACGACCTCGAAGTGGGTGATCGCGCTGCGCGGCTTGTCGGTGCGCGTCGACATCACGGTGCGGTTGGCGCGGTCGCGGCCGATCGCGGCGTCGATCGTGCCGGTACGCGAGCCGAGGTGGCCGGCGACGAGCGCCAGGTAGAGGCGCTCGACCTCGCGGCGGCGGATCGCCTCCTGCAGGGTGGCGTGAACCTCCTCCGAGCGCGCGAGCACCAGCAGCCCGGAGGTGTCGCGGTCGAGGCGGTGGACCACCCCGGGGCGGTCGGGGTCCGGGCCACCGGCCAGCTTGCCGGCGAGTTGCTGCACCAGCGTTCCGTCGGACACCCCGGCACCCGGGTGGACGACGATCCCGGCCGGCTTGTCGACGACCAGCAGGTGGTCGTCCTCGAAGACGATCTGCGGCGGCGCGCTCATCCGGTCTCTGGTTGCGCCTCTCCTGGCCGGACCTCTACCACGTAGAGCAGGATCAGCACACCGACGACGATGCAGCTGTCGGCGAGGTTGAACGCCGGCCAGGCGATCGGGTCGATGAAGTCAATCACCGCGCCCTCGCGGATGCGGTCGATCAGGTTGCCGAGCGCTCCGCCGAGCAGCATGCCCGCCGGCAGCCACAGCCACGGCCGGCCGGCGTTGACCGTGAAGTAAGCGATCAGTGCGATCAGCGCACAGCCGATCAGCAGCGGGATGATCGTGTCGTTGCCTTGGAGCGCGCCGAACGCGACGCCGGTGTTGCGCGTGTTGGTGATGTCGAGCCCGAGAAAGACATTGACCGAGTCGCCGCGCTCGACCGCGGCGATCGCGATCTGCTTGCTGAGCTGGTCGAGCCCGATCACGACGGCAACCGCCGCAACCAGTCGCAGCCAGCCGCCGGCACGCGAGTGGGCGGCCATCTCAGCCTCGGATCAGACCAGCGATGATCGGCCCGACGATCAGCAGCAGGATGACGCCGACCGTTGGGCTCAAGTCGAGCGCACCGGGACCGATGCGCACCGGTGGGATCAGACGGCGGAAGATGTTCAGGTACGGATCGGTGACGTCGGTGACGAACGTCAGGAACATGTTGAGCCAGCGGTTGTAGGGCATCCGCGGGATCCAGGACATCAAGATCCGGATGAAGATCAGCACTACATAGACCAGGATCAGCGTGCTGACGTAGTCGGCGACGTCGGCGCGAGTGAGTGCGAGCAGCGTCACGGTCTACTCGCCTCGACCACGAGATCGACCGCGCCGTCGAGCGCGTCGCGCAGGCCGCGCTCCTCGAGCAGCCGCAGCCCCTTCTCGGTCAGGCCGCCAGGAGTCGCCACGCGGCTGCGCAGCTCTTCGGCGTCGAGACCGTTGGCGTCGAGATAGGCGGCGCTGCCGGCCATCGTCTCGACGACGAGGCGCCGTGCCTGGTCGGGGTCGAGACCGTGGCGGGAGCCCGCGTCGGCAAGCGCCTCGACGATCAGCGCCATGAAGGCCGGGCCGCAACTCATCAGCGCGGTCGCCGGCTCTAGCAGCGGCTCCTCGAGCGGGATTACCGCGCCGGCGTGGCCGAACAGCCGCACCAGCTCCTCATGCGGCCCCTCGTCGGCAAGCGTGCCCGGGACGTAACAGAAGACTCCGCGACCGACCTCGACCGGGATGTTCGGGATGAAGCGGTAGACCGGCGTGTCGGGATAGACCGCCTCGAGCCGGCTCAGCGGCGTAGCGGCGACGATCGAAGCGATCGCCTTGGCCGTCCCGGCCACGCCTTCGGCCGCATCGTCGAGGTGCGCCGGCTTGTGGGCGAGCACGACGACGTCGACCCGTTCGGCAAGCTCGTGGGCCGAACCGACCGCCTCGCCGCGGACCGCCGTGGCCAGTGCCTCGGCGCGCTCCTCCTGGACGTCGAACGCCAGCGCCGGCTCGCCGAGCCCACGCGCCAACGCGGTCGCCATGCTGCCCGCCCCTAGGAATCCGATCTTCACCGCGCGCACTCTACGCGGCAGGGGTCAGCTTTGGTTGAAGAAGCCCTTCTCGATCAGTCGAGCCCGCTCCTCGGCGGAGACGTCGACGTTGCGCGGCGTGAGCAGGAAGACCTTGTCGGCGATCCGCTGCATGCCGCCGTCGAGCGCGTAGGTGAGGCCCGAGGAGAAGTCGATCAGCCGCTTCGAGAGGTCCGGGTCGGTCTGTTGCAAGTTGAGGATGACGGGGACGTCGTCCTTGTAGCGGTCGGCGATCTGCTGGGCGTCGTTGAAGTTCTTCGGGATCACCAGGTGGACCTGGAGATCGAGCTCGCGGGCGCCGTTGCCGCCGACCGAACGCAGAACGCGCGTCTCGCGGCCGGACTCCCGCGGCGAGTCGTCGGCGAAGATGTCGTCGAAGTCGTCGCGCCGCTTGCGCTGGAGGCGGCGCACGTTGGGCCGCTCGCGGTAGCGGTCCTCGAGCTCCGCCTCAGGCTCGTGGTCCTGGACGACGTCGTAGCGGGGGTCGTCCTCCTCGGCGAGGCCGAAGTAGACGAGCGTGCGGTGCCATGTATCGCTGAGAGCCATCGCTCGGTGTCTTTTCGAGCAGTCGGCCGAAAACCCTTCGGCCGCCCGAACCCGTGCGTAGACACGTTATCGGGTAGGAACCCACTCTCCAATGGCCGCGAGCACCCATCCAGAGCCGATTCCATTCAGCGTCGAGCGCGACGACGACCTCGTGCTCTCGGGCGAAGCCACCGGTGACGGTCCTCCGATCGTCCTGGCACACGGGCTGACCGCGACGCGGCGCAACGTCGTCCAGGGCTCGCGCCACCTGCTCGGCCGTGGCTGGCGGCTGATCGGCTACGACGCGCGCGGGCACGGGGAGTCCTCCCCCGCCCCCGACCGCGATGCCTACGCCTATCCAGACCTCGCCGGCGATCTCGCGGCGGTGCTCGATACCCACGGAATCGAGCGCGCGACGATCGCCGGCAGCTCGATGGGCGCCGCGACCGCGACACGCTTCGCGCTCGACCAGCCCGAGCGTGTCGCGGCACTCGTGCTGATCACGCCTGCCTACCGCGAGGCCGGACAGCTCGAAGACGGCGCGCTCGCGTACTGGGACCGCCTCGCCGAGACGCTGGAGGCCGGCGACATCGCCGCCTTCGTCGACGCGTCGGGCGCCAACGAGCTCCCGGAGCGCTGGCGCAAGCCGGCCCGTCTCGCGACGCGTCAGCGGCTCGAGCGCCACCACCACCTCGATGCGGTCTCGCGCGCGCTGCGCATAGTCCCCCGGTCGCGGCCTTTCGAGATCTTTGACGAACTGGCCGCAATCGAGGTCCCGGTGCTGGTCGCGGCGACGCGCGACGAGGCCGACCCCAGCCATCCGCTGGCGATCGCCGAGGAGTATGTCCGGCGGCTACCGCAAGCCGAGCTCGCGGTCGAGGACCCCGGCGAAACGCCACTGGCCTGGCAGGGCGCACGCCTCTCGCGCGCGATCGGCGATTTCCTCGACCGCGTCTAGCTGTAGAGAATCGAGCCGAGGCGGACGATCGTGCTCTGGGCGCGGCAGCGTCAGCCGGAACAGGC
>CAMLNW010000235.1 GCA_946481495.1 uncultured Actinomycetes bacterium | reverse complement strand
GATCCCTAACCCGTCCAGCGCCCCCCAGGAGTAGCTTTCCCGCGTCATGGCCGAGTGGAGACCGAAGGCTGCGGGGTTGGAGCGCGTGTTGGGCAGCGGGGCGCTGTTCAGCACGGCGTACGGCAACGTCGGCAGCTCGATCTACTACGCGCTCGGCCTGGTCGCGGTGTTTGCGCTCGGGATGACGCCGGTTGTCTTCCTGATCGCCGGCGTGATCTTCGTCTGCACGGCGGCGACGTATACCGAGGCGACGACGATGTATCCGGAGGCGGGTGGGTCGTCGTCGTTCGCGCGGCGGGCGTTCAACGAGTTCTGGTCGTTCTTCGCGGCCTGGGGCCAGATGCTCAACTACATCATCACGGTCGCGATCTCGGCGTTCTTCGTGCCGCACTACCTCGGCGTGTTCTGGGAGCCGCTGGGCGAGTCGCCGGGGGACATCATCTTTGGGATCGGCGTCGTGATCGTGCTGGGCATCGTCAACGTCGTCGGGGTTAAGGAGTCGGCGGGGCTGAATGTCTTCCTGGCGCTGGCGGACTTCTTCACCCAGGTGCTGATGGTGATCGTCGGGCTAGTCCTGGTGTTCTCGCCGGAGGTGCTGGTTAACAACGTCGACTTCGGGACCTATCCGACGCTGGGCGACTTCCTGATCGCGATTCCGGTCGGAATGGTGGCCTACACCGGGATCGAGACGATCTCGAATATGGCCGAGGAGGCGAAGGACTACGGCAAGACGATCCCGCGCGGGATGGGGGCTGTGGTCGCGGCGGTGATCGCGATCTATGCGTTCCTGCCGGCGGTGGCGCTGTCGGCGATGCCGGTGGTGAACGGGACGACCGAGCTGGCGCTGTCGAAGGAGGACGGTGGCTACGCCGACGACCCGATCCTGGGCGTGGTGGCGAACCTCGACCTGGGAGCGCTGCAGGGGGCGGCGGAGATCTACGTCGGCATCCTGGCCGCGACGATCCTGTTCATCGCGACGAATGCCGGCCTGCTGGGCGTGTCGCGGCTGACCTATTCGATGGGTCAGCACCGCCAGCTGCCGGAGGGGCTGCGCGCCCTGCATCCGAAGTACCGCACGCCGTACGTGGCGATCGGCGTGTTCGGGTTGATCGCCTGCCTGACGATCCTGCCGGGCCAGGCCGAGTTCCTCGGGACGATCTACGCGTTCGGGGCGATGCTGTCGTTCACGATGGCCCACCTGGCGGTGATCAAGCTGCGGGTCAGCGAGCCGGACCACGAGCGGCCGTGGAAGGGGCGGGGGTCGATACGCGTGAAGGGGTACGAGATCCCGTTGTACGCGGTCTTCGGCGGGATCGGCACCGGTATCGCCTTCGTGGTTGTCAATGCGCTGAACCTGGCGACACTGGTCACTGGGACGATCTGGCTCGCGGTAGGCGTTGCGAGCTACGTCATCTACCGCCGCAAGCAGGGCCTGAGCCTGACCCAGACGGCGAAGATCGTGGTGCCGCAGCCTGTCGTCGAGCACGAGGTGGAGTACGAGTCGGTGCTGGTCGCGTTCGAGGACTCGCTGTACTCGGGTGAGGCGATCGCGACCGCGGCGAAGCTGGCCGCGCGGCGGCGGCGCGGGATCCACGTGCTCGTGACGATCACGGTGCCGGCGAACCTGCCGATCGACGCTTCGATGCCGGCCCAGGAGCAGCGCGCGCAGCAGGCGATCGACGAGGCGCGCGTGCGCGGCGGCCGGCGGGTCACCGGGCACTGGGAGAAGGTTCGCGCGGGCGAGGCCGGGCGGCGGATCGTGCTCGAGGCGCGCGACATTCGTGCGCGGGCGATTGTGATGGCGTTGCCGCCGCGGCGTACCGGCTCGTCGGTGTTTGGCAGGACGCTGGAGACGGTGCTGGCCGAGCGGCCGTGCCGGGTGATCATCGACTCCTCGCTGCCGGGATCGCGCGCCCGGGTCGCGGCGTAGCATCGGCACCGTGAAGGACGCGTACGCGACGTCTCAGCGGGTGCTCGGTGCGCTGGTGTGCGCCGTCGGGGTCGCGATGGTCGTCGCGACGCTCGCGCGCGGCGGCGGGCCGCTGGCGCTCGGCCTGATCGTCGGCGTGCTGTTCGCGGCGGTCGGGGCTGCGCGGGTGTGGCTGGCACGCCCGCACGGCGCCACGGAAGCGGAGTCCGACGGGTGAGCACCAACGGGGAGGCTGGCCGGCCGGGTAGCCGGATGCGCGCCCGGCTGCGCAGCGGCTCCGAGGGGGCCGAGGCGCGGATCGAGCGCGGGCTGGGAGCGCCGGCGCTGTTCGCGATTGCTGCTGGCGCGGTCGGCTCGTCGGTCTACTTCGCGCTCGGGATCGTCGCCCAGGACGCGCTCGCGCTGACGCCGCTGGCATTCGCCGCCGCCGGGCTGTTCTTCCTGCTGACGATGCTCAGCTACCTCGAGGGCAACTCGCTGCATCAGGAGCGCGGCGGCGCCTCGGTGTTCGCGCGCTACGCGTTCAACGAGCTGTGGAGCTTCATCGCGGGCTGGGCGATCCTGCTCGATTTCCTGATCGTGATGGCGCTCGGGTCGCTGGCGGTCTCGGGCTACCTGGGCGTCTTCTGGAGCGTGCCGTCGGATCCCGGGTTCGAGCTGGTCGTGGCAGCGGCGGTGCTGGCCTGGGTTGCCTGGGCGAACGTGCGCGGCCAGACGGTCGAGCGCTACAAGCGGGTGCTTTGGGTAGTGCTCGTGACGGCCGTGTTGTCGGCGGGGATCATCGTGCTCGGGCTGCTCCAGTTCCGCGACTACAGCGCGCTGGTCGATTCGGTCGATCTCGGCGTCACGCCGACCTGGGAGGAGTTCGCGCTTGGCGCGATCGTCGCGGGGGTAGCGCTGACGGGGATCGAGTCGGCGTCGGGGCTAGCGGGCGAGCTGCGGGTTGGCAAGCGCGGCCTCAGACGGCTCGGCGCCGTGGCTGTGATCGGGGTGTTCGCGATCTATGTCGGGATGGCGCTGGTCGCGGTCCTGGCGCTGCCCGTCGAGCACGGCGCGACAGCGCTGAGCGAGGAGTTCGTCGAGGCGCCGATCGTCGGGGTAGCAAGCCAGTTCGACCCGGCTTGGCTGAGCGACGTGTTGCGCTATGTGGTCGGCGCCGTCGGCGTCGTGGTGCTAGTCCAGGCGGTCAACGGGCAGATGCTGGGCATCGGGCGCTTGGCTTACTCGCTCGGAACGAATCGCCAGATCCCGAGCCTGGCGGCGCGGCTCGGGGCGAAGCGCGGTACGCCGTATGTCGCGATCACGATCGCGGCGGCGATCGCGTTCGCGCTGAGCTGCTCGGCGGACGCCGAGTGGCTGGCCGGGATCTTCGCCTTCGGCGCGACGCTTGCCTTTACGCTCGCGCACCTCGCGATCGTTGTGCTGCGCTACCGCGAGCCGGATCGCAAGCGGGCGTTCCGAGTGCCGCTGAGCGTGCGGATCGGCGGTGGCGACCTGCCGTTGCCGAGTGCGCTCGGCGCCGTCGTCGGCGCGGTCTCATGGGTGACGGTGATCGTCCTGCACGAGGGCGCTCGCTACGTCGGCGGTGGCTGGCTGCTCGTCGGCCTGGCGATGTATGTGATCTATCGCAAGGCGCAGGGCAAGTCGCTGACCCAGCGCTTCACGATTCCTGAGGCGGCGCTGCGCGAGGCGACCGACATCGAGTTCGGAAGCATCCTCGTGCCGGTCTTCGGCGAGCGGCTCGACGACGACATCGTCGGCACCGCGGGCCGGCTGGCGGCCGAGCAGGCCGACGAGGGGGAGGGCGCGATGCTCGAGGCGGTCTGGGTCTTCCAGATCCCGATGTCGCTGCCGATCGACGCGCGTGTCCCGGAGGAGCGGGTCAGCGAGGCGCGCCGGGCGTTGGCGCGCGCCAAGGAGGTCGGTGAGGAGTACGAGGACGTGCAGGTGTCCACAGCGATGGTGCGTGGCCGCTCGGCTGGTGCCGCGATCGTTGCGGAGGCGAAACGGCGGGGAGTCGAGGCGATCGTGCTCGCAGCCGAGGCGCCGACGCGGATTCGCGGCGGGGCTGATCGGTCTCGCGCTCCTCGCACAGGTGTTCGCGCTGACGCGCGCCCGCGTTCCGGAGGCGCTCGCACT
>CAMLNW010000234.1 GCA_946481495.1 uncultured Actinomycetes bacterium | reverse complement strand
CCGCGCACGCGACACGCAGGCGTTCAAGGAGCGCTTCCGCGGCGTCGACGTCTTGCTACTCGACGACGTCCAGTTCCTTGCCGACAAGGCCCGCACCGAGGAGGAGTTGTTCCACACGTTCAACGAGCTGCACGACTCCGGCCGCCAGCTCGTAATGACCTCGGACCGCAGCCCCGCTGAGCTCAACGACATCGCCGACCGCCTCGGCGAGCGTTTCGGGTCTGGCCTCGTAGTCCCGATCGATCCGCCCGACTTCCACGTCCGGCGAGCGATCCTCGAGAAGCGCGCCCGACTCGACTCCGTCGATGCCTCGCCCGATCTCGTCTCGGAGATCGCCAGTCGCGTCACGACCAGCGTCCGCGCGCTCGAGGCGGCCCTGATCCAGGTCGTCGCCTACGCCTCACTGCGCGGCGAGCAGCCCACGCCAGACATCGCCCGCAAGCTGCTCGACAAGCTCGGGCCCGACCGCCGAGCCGCGAAGCCCAGTGTCGAGGACGTCATCCTCGCAACGGCCAGCCTCTACGGTCTCACGTCAAAGGAGCTGATCGCTCGCGATCGCCGCCCCAACGTCGCCCAGGCCCGCAAGGTCGCGATCTACCTCTCACGCGAGCTGACCGGCAAGAGCCTGCCCGAGATCGGCCGGCGGCTCGGCGGTCGTGACCACAGCACCATCCTGGCCGCCGTTCGAAGCCTGTCCGGCGACATCGAACGTGACACCGACCTTGCCCAAGCTGTGGACAACCTCAAGCATCAACTCTCAGCCCAGTCGTGATGACCGACGATGCTGCAAGACTCCACGCTTGCCCACAGGCTGTGCGACAGCCATCTTCCGCTCTATCAAGCACCCTTCAGGACCTCATCAACATCTCCACAGCACCTACCCCTTCTATAAGTAGGTAGATCAGTTGAAGCTTGTTCTTTCACGTGAATCCTTCCTAGACCGCCTCGGCGTCGTCGCTCGCGGTGTTTCGACACGCAGCGCGATTCAGACGCTTTCGGGCGTCTTGATCAGCGTCGACGGTGGTTCCGCCGAGCTCCAGGCAACCGACACCGAGCTCGGGATCCGCGCCAGCGTCGACGCACAGGTCGAGCGCGACGGAGCGGTCGTCGTGCCCGGGCGCCTGCTGCTCGATGTCGCCCGCTCGCTTCCCGCCGATTCGATCTCGCTCGAGTACCGCGCCTCGGAGCAGGACGTCGAGGTCAAGTCTGGCTCGGCCACGTTCCATCTGCGGACACTTCCACTCGACGATTTCCCGAAGCTGCCGACGCCGGATTCAGCCGCGACGGTTTCTGTGCCCGCCGGCGCGTTCATCGAGACCGTCGACCGCGTGGCACGGTCGGCATCGCGCGACGAGACCCGCCCGCACCTGACTGGCGTGTTGGTGACCGCAACCGGAAACACGCTGCGGATGGTCGCGACTGACTCCTACCGGCTGTCGGTCAAGGAGACCACGCTCGAACAGCAGCTCGGCGGCGATCTCGAGGTGAACGTTCCGGCCGGAACCTTGCAGGAGCTGAGCCGCATCGCCGCCGCAATCGAGGTGACTGAGATCACCGTTACCGCGCTCGAGAACCAGGTCGTGTTCAGCGTCGGCGACATCGTCCTGTCGTCGCGACTGGTCGAAGGTCGATTCCCGAACTATCAGCAGCTACTTCCCGAGGCCTACGAGCACGAGCTGCGCGTCGACCGCGGCGAGCTGCTCGAGGTCGTGCGCCGAGTCAGCCTGCTCGCGCAGAAGAACGCGCCACTGCGGCTGGCCTTCGCCGACGGTCAGCTCGAGGTCTCCGCGCAAACTCCCGACATCGGCGAGGCGAGCGAGTCGCTGCCGGTTCCGTTCAAGGGGGAGGCGCTGGCGATCGGCTTCAACCCGGAGTTCTTCCGCGACGGGCTCGACAGCGCCGAGACCGACGAGATCGTGCTCAAGCTGATCAGCCCGCTGCGCCCCGGCCTGATCCAGTCCGGGGCCGACGGGGGATTCATCTACCTCGTCATGCCGATCCGCCTCAACGTCTAGCGGCCGTGCCGTGCGCGTCACGGGCCTGATCGCGACCGATTTCCGCAACTACGAGCGCGCCGAGGTTGGGCTTGGCGAGCGGCTGACGGTGATCGTCGGGCCGAACGGCGCGGGCAAGACGAATCTGCTCGAGGCGATCTACTTCGGCTGCACGGGCCGCTCGCCGCGGACTTCGAACGATCGCGACCTGTTGCGGCGGGGGGCGACGGCGGCCCGGGTGACGGTCACGACGACCGACGGCGATGGTGGCGACCACACGCTCGAGGCCGCCTTTCAACCCGGCGAGCCCAAGCTGCTGCGACTCGACGGCTCGTCTGTGGACAACCTGTGGGCAACCGACGCGAGGCCATTGATCAGCGTGTTCCTGCCCGAGCGGTTGGAGTTGGTCAAAGGCGCACCGGCAAATCGCCGTGCGCATCTCGATCAGCTAGTTGCGGCGCTCTGGCCGGCTCGTGCTGCTGCTCGGACGGCTTACTCGCGCGCGCTGGCGCAGCGCAACGCGCTGTTGGGCCGGATCCGCGGTGGCGGGGCTGCGCCGGACTCGCTCGGGGCTTGGGACGCCGAGCTCGCACGGCATGGCGCCGAGCTGATGGCTGCGCGCGCCGAGGCGGTGACTCTGCTCGCCCCGCGTTTCACGTCGCGCGCGGCCGACCTTGGCTTGCCCGCCGATGCCGAGATCGTCTACCGCCCGCGCTCGCAGGCCGACTCCGCCGCGGGATTGGCCGAGGAGCTGCTCGAGCGACGCTCCGCCGATCTCGAACGCGGGTTCACCGCGCACGGCCCGCATCGCGACGACCTGCGGCTTTTGCACGCCGGCGAGCCATTGCGCGGGTTCGGGTCGCAGGGGCAGCAGCGGGTCGGTCTGCTGGCGCTGCTGTTCGCCGAGCGCGATCTGTTGGCGGCGCAGCGCGACCGGCGGCCGCTGATGCTGCTCGACGACGTCATGTCCGAGCTCGACGCCGCCCGCCGCGGTCTGCTCGCGGACCTCTTGCGGGAGGGCGGCCAGGGTGTTATGACGGCTACTGAGCTGGACCACGTCCCCGGCCATGACGAGCCCGGCACGGTCGTCCTGCACGTCGACGCCGGAGCGGTACGCGCCCGCGAGGTCGGCGCGGCATGAGGCGTCGGGGACCGCGACCGATCGGCGAGGCGCTGCGCCAGATCGGGCACGAGGCTACGCCGCCGACCCTGCTCGCGCGCGTCCAGGCGGTCTGGTCCGACACCGTCGGTCCCGCGATCGCAGCCGAGGCACAACCTGTCGCTGAGCGCACCGGAAACGTCACTGTCGCGTGTCGATCCGCAACCTGGGCAAGCGAGTTGGAGCTGCTCGCACCGGAGCTGGTGAAGAAGCTGAACGACGCTTTGACAGATCCCGGCGACGGTCAGCTGACCGGTCTGCGCACCAAGGTCGCGAAACTGCCCTGATTTTGTGGCGATTTGCAGGGATTTTCTCAGGCCACGGGTCGTCCGGGGCGACCTCTACTCTGCTAATATCTACAGCCGGACTCACTGCGCCCCGACGCCGCGCTGAAACCGCGCCGCGCCGGGGTCTTCTCATGTTGGACTGACGGAAGGATCGCTTGGCGGACAAGGGCTCGGACAACGGCAAGGCGCAGAGCTACGGCGCCCAGGACATCAGCGTCCTCGAGGGCCTCGAGGCGGTGCGCAAGCGGCCCGGCATGTACATCGGGTCGACGGGAATCCGCGGCCTCCACCACCTGATCTACGAGGTGATGGACAACTCCGTCGACGAGGCGCTCGCCGGCGAGGCGGACACCGTCGACATCGTCATCCACCCGGACAACCGCGTCACCGTCATCGACAACGGGCGCGGCATCCCGGTCGACATGATGGAGAAGGAGCAGAAGCCGGCCGCCGAGGTCGTGCTAACTGTTCTCCACGCGGGCGGCAAGTTCGGTGACGGCGGTGGTTACAAGGTCTCCGGCGGCCTGCACGGCGTTGGCGTCTCGGTCGTCAACGCGCTGTCGGAGAATCTTCAGCTGACCGTCTGGCGCGACGGCTTCGAGCACACCCAGAGCTACGAGCGCGGCACGCCGACCGGGCCGCTGGTCAAGGGAGACAAGACCGAGCGC
>CAMLNW010000233.1 GCA_946481495.1 uncultured Actinomycetes bacterium | reverse complement strand
AAGCCGACGATCGCCGCGATCTCGGGCTGGTGCCTGGCCGGCGGCCTCGAGCTGGCGCTGTGGTGCGATCTGCGGATCGCGGCAGCCGGCTCGCGCTTCGGCTTCACCGAGCGCCGCTTCGGCGTGCCGCTAGTCGACGGCGGCACCCAGCGGCTGCCGCGGATCGTCGGCCTCGGTCGGGCGCTCGACATCATCCTGACCGGCCGCATCTTCGAAGCCAACGAGGCGCTGGAGATCGGGATGCTGACCGAGATCGTCACGGATCGGGACCCGCTCGAGCGCGCGCTGGAGATCGCCGAGGCGCTCGCGGCCTTCCCCCAGCAGACGATGCTCGCCGACCGCCGCGCTGCGATCGATGGGCTCGGACTGCCGCTTGCGGACGGCCTCGCGCTCGAGGCCGAATCTGGCCCCAGCACCTTCGCCGACGCCCAGCAGGGCGCCGCTCGCTTCGCCGGCGGCGAGGGCCGCGGCGGCGCGGGCGCAGGCGCCTGACGAGCGCCTAGCCCAGCACCCTGGCGAAGTAGCCCCGCGCAGGCGTCTAGAGTGCGCGGCCGTGAGCGCACCGGCGATCGAGGTCTCCGACCTCCGCAAGAGCTACGGCGACGTCGACGCCGTCCGCGGACTCTCCTTCGAGGTCCAGCGTGGCGAGGTGTTCGGCCTGCTAGGCCCAAACGGGGCCGGCAAGACGACGACCGTCGAGATCCTCGAGGGCTACCGGCGCCGTTCCAGCGGCAAGGTCGCGGTCCTCGGCCACGACCCCGAACAGCGCGAGCGCGAGCTGCGCCAACGTGTCGGGATCGTGCTGCAGAGCTGCGGCTTCTACCCACGCCTGACCGTCCGCGAGGCCGTCGGCCACATGGCGAAGGCCTACCCGAAGCCGCTCGACCCGCGCGAGGCAATCTCGCTCGTCGGGCTCGAGAAGAGTGCCGACGTGCGCGCCGGCAAGCTGTCCGGCGGCCAGCAGCGGCGGCTCGACCTGGCGCTGGCGCTCGTCGGCGACCCCGAGCTGGTCTTCCTCGACGAGCCGACGACCGGCTTCGACCCCGCCGCGCGGCGCGACGCCTGGGAGGTCGTGCGACGGCTGCGCGAGCTCGACAAGACGGTGCTGCTGACGACCCACTACCTCGACGAGGCCCAGGAGCTCGCCGACCGCGTCGTAATCGTCAAGGACGGAGTTGTCGTCGCTGAGGGCCCGCCGTCCGACCTGACGCCCGACTCCGGCGGCTACCGCGTCTCGTATGTCTCGGGCGGCCGCCGCGTCGAGCACCAGACCGAGGACCCGACCGACCTGCTGCACCGCCTGACCGGCGACGCGCTCGGACGCGGCGAGCGACTCGAGGGGCTCGAGGTCGCGCGACCGACGCTCGAGGACGTCTACCTCCAGCTGACCGCCGAGGCCGCCGACGAGCTGGCGCCCGCCGACGAGACCGAGGATCGGCCCTCATGAGCGGCGCCGCGCTGGCCTGGCAGCAGTTCCGGATCGAGCGCAAGCTGTTCTGGCGCAACCCGAGCGCCGCCTTCTTCAGCTTCATCCTGCCGTTGACGCTGCTGCTGCTGGTTGCCTCGGTGTTCGCCGACGACCCGAGCGAGCTCGACGTCCTGATCCCGGGTGTCGCCGGCATGAGCGTGATGGCCACGACCTTCAACGCGATGGCCTACAACCTGACCTTCCTGCGCGAGCAGGGGATCCTCAAGCGGATGCGCGGCACGCCGATGCCGACCGCCTCCTACTTCGCCGGCTTCCTCGGCAACTCGGTCGTCAACGCGTTCGTCCAGGTCGGCCTGGTGATCGTCGTCGGCCACCTCCTCTACGACGTCGCCTGGCCGAAGGACTGGTTCGAGCTGGCGGTCTTCACGGTCGTCGGCGTGATCACCTTCGGCTCGCTTGGGATCGCGCTCTCGCACGCGATCCCGAACTTCGACTCGGCCTCCGCCTACGTCAACGCGCTCTTCCTGCCGGCGATCATGATCTCGGGCGTCTTCTATTCGAGCGACTCACTGCCGGCTGGGCTGGCGGCGGTCGCCGAGGCGCTGCCGTTGAAGCACGTGATCGACGGCTTCTCCGACGCGATCGTGACGGGCCAGGGCCTTTCGCACGAGCTCGGCGCACTTGCGGTGCTGGCGCTCTGGGGAGTCGCTGGCGTCACGCTGGCGATCCGCGGCTTCCGCTGGGAGAGATGAGTCGGGCGCCACTAGGCGCGCCCATCCCAAGCGTGCTCGAAGGCCCAGCGGGCACCAATGGTCCAGGCCTGAAAACGGTTGGCGATCGCGATCTCCTCGGGTCCACCGGGACCGACGGCGTAGAGCTCCGGGGCGTCGCCGAGACGATCAAGTGCCTCGAGGACGCCGGTGCGCACGCGCTCGGCCTCCTCATGACAGCCAGCAGCGCGCAGGCCGCCCCACCCGAGCCAGGAGTCGAAGGGCCAGACCGCCCCACGGTGGTAGGCGTGAGCCTCGAACCGCGGATGGCGCTTGGAGAGCGTTCGCAAGCCCCACGGCGTGAGCACGTCAGGCTGGGTGAGCCGCTCGACCGCGCCCACAGGCGCGGCGTCCGCCCAGAGCAGCCAACCAAGCGAGGAGCCGGCGCCGTTGACGGGACGGCCGTCGCCCTCGATCGCGGTCGTCTCGGACAGCCCGCCGGGCTCTGCGGCAAAGGCCGCTGCGACACGTGCCCGCAACGAGTCCGCCATATCGCGGTGGCTCCGCTCGCCGGAGAGCCGGGCGAGCGCCCGAGCCGCGGCGACAGCGACTGCCTGGCTGTCGGCGTCCGCCAGCGGAGGTGACGGCGCGGAGCCGTCCTCGCGCAAGATGCCACCCCCGTGGGTGTCGGGATCGAGCGGATCCGTGGTGTCACGCCAGCCCTGTTGGGCGAGGCCGCCGGGCGCCCTGCGCGGCCCATGCCGGACCAGCCCGCCGCCGCGTGCCAACGTCTGCTCCAGCCACTCCCCCGCCGCGCGCCAGCTCGGCTCGAGCTCGGCAGTCAGGCTGTCGTCGCCGAGCGCGTGGAGCACCACCAGGAACCACGACGTGGAATCGGCGGAGCCGTAATAGCGCAGACCCCCATCGCGCACCGGCCAGCCCATGTCGATCAGCCGCTGGGGCGCATCGCGCCAATACTCGTGGAGGATCTTGCCCGGCTCCTCGTCGGTCTCCGGGGCGTCGCGGCGTCCTTGCAGTTCCGCGAGCGCACGCAGCGTCGCCCGCGCCACGTCGGGACGTTCGGGCAGCACCTGCAGCGCGACGATCAGCGAGTCGCGCCCGAACAGGGTGTTGAACCGTCCGGGATCGCCGCTCCCGGCCGCGGCGCTGGCGAGCGCCCAGCCGTCGCGCGACAGCACGCTGTCGAGCGCGTCCGCCACGCTCCGGCTCAGCCCTTGACCGCGCCCGCGGTCATGCCGGCGACGATCCGCTTCTGGAAGATGATCACCAGCGCCACGAGCGGGATCGTGATCACCACTGATGCCGCGCTAATCGTGCCGAGCGGGACCTCGAACTCGGTGCTACCGGTGAAGTTCGCGACCGCCACCGGCACCGTGTAGGCGTCGGGCGAGCTGGTCAGCGTCACGGCGAGCAGGAACTCGTTCCAGACGAAGAAAGCGGTCAGCAGGCCAGCGGTCACGAGACCCGGCGCGGCCAGCGGCAACACGACCTTGCGGAACGCCTGGAAGTGCGTCGCGCCGTCGACCAGCGCTGCCTCCTCGAGCTCCTTCGGGATCTCCTTGAAGAACGACGCGAGGATGTAGATCGCCAACGGCAGGGCGAAGGTCAGGTACGGGATTATCAGCCCGACGTAGGTGTTGTAGATCCCGATGTCGGTCCAGAGCTTGAAGATCGGCGCGGCGATCGCGATCGGCGGGAAGGTCGAGATCGACAGGACGATCGCGAGGATCAGGAACTTGAACTTGAAGCGCAGCCGCGCGAGCGCGTAGGCAGCGAACGAGCCGAAGACCAGCGCCAGCGCGGTCGTCACCGTCGTGATGATCACGCTGTTGCGCAGCGCCGAGGTGAAGTCGCTGTTCTCGAACACCGACGAGTAGTTGTCGAGCGACGGGTTCGGCGGGAGCAGGTCGGCCTGGGACAGGTCGGCGCCCGTCTTGAGCGAGACGTTGATCAGCCAGTAGAACGGCAGCAGG
>CAMLNW010000232.1 GCA_946481495.1 uncultured Actinomycetes bacterium | reverse complement strand
CGCCGCCGCGATCATCCGTCCCTGGGGGTCTTGCGACGTGCTGGGGGCGATCAGCACCAGCGGGGCGTCGCCCGGTGGCAGCTCGACGTCGTCTGCCGGTCGCTCCCAGAGCAGCGGGCCCGTGACTTTGAAAGCTGGATTCCATTCGCGGCGCGGGTACTCCAGCTGCGGGAAGGTCGCCACCAACGCGAGGTCGCGCGAGATCCCGTTGTGGGTGTAGTCGAGCGGTGGCAACGCGACCTTCGCGCGGGCGGCGTTGAGCTCGTCGCGACCGCGCTCCTCGCCGCGCCGCAGCAGCGGCTGCAGCGTGCCCCAGGTGTGGCGACCGAGTGGGGTGCGCGGCAGTCGTGCACCGATCGAATAGGGCGGCAGACCGGCTTCGGAGGTGGGTAGGACGTGGGGGATCAGCGTCGCGAACGGCCGCCCGGTCACACCCGCCGACAACCCGCCGACAGCGGTCAGGATGTCTGAGACCACCACGTCGGGGGCGAACGATTCGATCAGCGGGATCGTCTCGGGCGTCGCCTCGACCGCCGCCTCATAAGGGCTGAGATCGCGCCCGGTCGGAAAGACCGAGTACTCCGGCGCCGGAGCGAACTCGATGCCCGCCCGCTCAACGTCGTCCGCCCACCGCTTCCACGTCTGCACGCAGACGGCATGACCGCGCCCGACCAACGCCCTGCCCAAGGCGATCGCGGGGAAGGCGTGCCCCGGATCGCCGAACGCGGTGATCAGGAAGCGGCGGCTCAGACCATCTCCGCGATCTCGCGGATCATCCGCTTGCGGGCCTCCGGATCGAAGACCGTCGGCGTCGCGACGAGCGTCCCGACGCCCGCCTCGCGGTAGACCTCGAGCCGCTCCTTGATTCGCTCCTTCGGCCCGACCAGCGACGTCTGGTCGATCAGCTCGGCCGGCAGCGCCGCCGCGGCCTCGTCCTTCTTGCCGTCGAGGTAGAGGTCCTGGACCTCCTTGGCGGCGTCCTCGAATCCGTAGCGCTGGACGAGCGAGTTGTAGAAGTTCTTCTTGCGTGAGCCCATGCCACCGACGTAGAGCGCCAGCAGCGGCCTCACCTGGTCGCGCGCCTTGTCGATGTCGTCGTCGATGCAGAGGTTGACGTTCGGGGCGATGTCGAAGCTCTCGTCGATCTGCTTGCCGTTGCCGGCACGCGCCGCGCCCTCCTCGAGCAGCGTGCGGAACTCGGCGACGTGCTCGGGGGAGAAGAAGGTCGGCAGCCAGCCGTCGGCGATCTCGCCGGTCAGCGTCGTGTTCTTCGGGCCGATCGCCGCGATGTAGATCGGCATCCGCTCCTGGACCGGGGCGATCATCAGCTTCAGCGCCTTGCCGGGTCCGTCCGGCAGCGGCAGCTCGTAGAGCTCGCCCTTGTACTCGAGCCGCTCGCGCGCGAGCGCCTTGCGCAGAATCTCGACGTACTCGCGCGTCCGCTGCAACTGCTGGGCGAACGGCTGGCCGTGCCAGCCCTCGGCGACCTGGGGACCGGAGGAGCCGATCCCCAGCAGCATCCGGCCGTTGGAGAGCTGGTCCAGCGTCGCGGCGGTCATCGCCGTCATCGCGGGCGTGCGGCCCGGCATCTGGAAGATCGCCGAGCCGATCTTCACGCGCTCGGTGTGCGATGCCAGCCAGGCGAGCACGGTCGCGGTGTCGGACCCGTAGGCCTCGGCGGCCCACACGGAGTCGAAGCCGGCGGACTCGGCCTCCTTGACGATCTCGAGCTGCTGCTCGGCCGTCAGTCCCAGTCCCCAGTACCCAACGTGTAGGCCCAACCGCATTGCAAGTCTCCTTTCAACAGCAGGGACGACCTTGAAGTCGCCGACGACGCGCCCTACCCTCGTGCGGCCGCGTCGCGGCATCGTATGCCACCGGTCGCCAGGACATCTGCGGAATGAGGTCGCTGCGCCCAGCGCGCGACCTGCGCAACGCGATCGACGCGATGCCGATCGACACCCGCCGCGCGATGCTCGACGCGCTCGACCGCAATCCGATCATCGTCGGGGCGTACACGGCGCCTGGCGGGGGCGTCTGCCCGATGCTCGCCGCGCACCGCAACGGGGGACGCACCGACTACGCGCCGTTCGCGCGCGCCTGGGATCGCTACGCGCGCGCCGGCAAGCAGGCACGGCCCGCGACCGAGGGCGAGCTGACCGCGCTGCGGACGATGCTCGAATCGAGCATCGCCGACGAGCACGTGACTGCGCCGGGCGCGCTGGCGCGGGCGATCGCCGATCACCGCCGCGCACTGCGCTCGCGGCTGCGGCGCGAGGAGCACGACGTCGAGCCGTACGAGCGCGCCGATCCGCGCGAGCTCGACTACACGCCCTCGCCGGGCCGGATGAACTGCAGCTCGGGCACGATGCACGCCGGCGAGGTCCTGAGCAGGTAGCGCACCGCCTCGGCGATGTCCGAGGGCTGGATCATCTGCTCCTTCGGCACGCTCTCCTTGACCCAGTCGGTCATCGCCGTGTCGACGAAGCCGGGGCAGAGGGCCGTTGCCTGGATGCCGTCGCTCGCGTGCTCCTTGTGCAGCGCCTGAGTGAAGCCGACGACGCCGAACTTGGTGGCCGAATAGGCAGCCAGCCAGCCCTGTCCCGACTTGCCGGCGATCGAGGCGGTGTTGGCGATCAGCGCCTTGCGATGCTCGGCGCCAGCCTCCTTGAGCATCGGCAGGCACTCGCGCGTGGTCAGGAACAACGCCCGCAGATTGACCGCCAACTGCATGTCGAGCTTCTTGGCGTCCTGCTCGGCGATCGGACCGCCGATTCCCATGCCGGCGTTGTTGATCAGCACGTCGAGCCGCCCGAAGCGCTCCCTGTGGCGACCTACGAGCTCGACGATGTCGGCCTCCTCGGCCATGTTCGCCGGCACCGCCTCGACGTCGATCCCGTCGGCGGCCAGGGCGGCGGCCGCCTGCTCGAGCTTGTCGGGACGTCGCGCGGAGAGCGTCACGCCGTAGCCGTCTTCGCCGAGCGCACGCGCGATCGCTAGGCCGATACCGCTCGATCCGCCGGTAACCAGCGCTGCACGTGCTCCCATCGCGAATCTCCCTGCGTCCGAGGCTCGAATTTGGTGTCCGAGGCTATTTGAAATCGGCGTTAAGCCTTGCCCGCAACCGCCCCATGGTAAGCCCCTGTCCCATATGTTCTGTCCAGTGAGGTCGGGAACGCGTCTGGCGGCTGCATGGCTCGTTGTGGGGGCACTGGTGCTCGGCGCTGCCGGCTGCGGCGATTCGGGCTCCTCCGACGTCGCGAGCACCCCGCCGCCCGAGCCGGCGAAGCCCGAAGACTTCCCGAAGGCCGACGGCAAGACGCTGCGTGGTCTGCTCGAGAGCGCAGGGTCGTCCGGTCCTGTCATCGCCGCGTCGGTGTCGCAGTTCAAGCCCGGCGAGAACCGCTTCGGCTTCGCGCTGTTCGACCAGGCGCGGGCGCAGATCGCGGATGTCTCGGTCGCTCTCTACGTGGCGCCGGTCGGTGGCGGCCGCGTGCAGGGTCCGATTCCGGCCCGCTTTGAGCAGATGCACGTCAGGCCCCAGTTCCAGAGTCGTTCGGTCTCCGAGGACAAGGATGCTGCGAAGTCGCTCTACGTCGCCGACATCGACCTGCCGAAGCCCGGCCGCTACGAGCTGATCGGTCTCGCGCGTCTCGACGGCCGTCTTGTCGCCGCAACGCCCGCGGGCGGCGCGCTGACCGTCACCAAGACCGGGTCGGTGCCCGATGTCGGGGACAAGGCCCCGGTCGTCCACACCGACACGCCCGCAAGCACCAACGGCAACGCCGAGCTGCTCGACACACGCCGGCCCGCCTCGTCGATGCACGACGTCGACTTCGCCGACGTGGCAGGCAAGAAGCCGGCCGTGCTCCTGTTCGCGACCGCGGCGCTCTGCCAGAGCCGAGTCTGCGGCCCGGTGATCGACCTGACTGAGCAGGTGAAGGCCGAGCGCGGCAGCGACGACGTCGCCTTCGTCCACCAGGAGATCTATGTCGACAACCAGATCGACAAGGGACTCCGTCCATCGGTCGCCGCCTACGACCTGCCGACCGAGCCGTGGGTGTTCGTCGTCGACCGCAATGGGGTCGTGACGCGCTCGTTCATGCTGATCTTCAGCGACGAGGAACTCGACGCCGCGATG
>CAMLNW010000231.1 GCA_946481495.1 uncultured Actinomycetes bacterium | reverse complement strand
GCTCCGACAGCGGCGACCGCGACGGCGTGCTCGAAGAGACCGGCCGCGTGCCGGCCGACCCGCGGATCGCGACCGGCGAGCTGATGCAGCGCCCTCCGGCCTACAGTGCGGTTCGCGTCGACGGTGAGCGGCTCTACGAGAAGGCGCGCCGTGGCGAGGCGGTCGAGGGGGAGCCGCGCCCGGTGACCGTCTACCGCGCCGAACGGCTCTGGCACGAGGGCGACCGCGCGGCGTTCGAGATCGAGTGCTCGTCGGGCACCTACGTCCGCCAGCTCGTCGCCGACCTCGGCGATGCCTACTGCGAGGAGCTCGAACGGACGGCGATTGGCGGCTTCAAGCTCGCCGACGCCGATCCCGAGCGAATCGTCGCGCCCAACGACGCGCTGTCGTTCATGCCCGAGCGATCGCTCGACGTGGGGGAGGCGAAGGCAGTCCTCAACGGCATTCGCGTCGCCGCTCACGACGCCGACGACGGGCTGGCGCTACGGCTGACCCATGCCGGAGAGGTCGTCGCGATCGCCGAGCGGCGTGGTGACGAGTTGCAACCCGTCGTAGTGTTCGGGCCATGAAGGTCACCTCGCTGGCGGACATGCCGCACCTGGCGCCGGGCGAGGGCGGCGGGCGCAAGGTCGCGATCGGCACCTTCGACGGCGTCCATGTCGGCCATCGCGAGGTGATTCGCGGCGCCGACACCGTCCTCACGTTCGATCCCCATCCGGTCTCGGTGATCCACCCGGAGGCTGCGCCGAAGCTGCTCGCGCCGTTCTCGGTCAAGCGCGACCTGATCGCCGGCCTCGGCGTCGAGGAGCTCGTCGTGATCCCGTTCGACAAGGAGTTCGCGTCCCGCACGGCCGAGCAGTTCGTCGACGACGTGCTGGTCGGTCAACTCGGCGCCGCGAGCGTCTCGGTCGGCGAGAACTTCCGCTTCGGCCGCGGCGCCAAGGGCACGCCAGAGTTCCTGTCCGCCGACGACCGCTTCGAGACGCGCGTCGTGCCGCTCGTCGAGGCCGCGGGCGAGACGGCCTCCTCGAGCCACATCCGCGGCCTTGTCGCCGCCGGCGACGTGCGCACCGCCTCCGAGTTCCTCGGTGGCCCATTCCTGGTCGAGGGCGAGGTCGTCTCCGGCGACCAGCGCGGCCGCGAGCTCGGCATGCCGACCGCCAACCTCGTTCCCGACGACGCGCTCGTCTGCCCGAGCAACGGCGTCTACGCCGCCTGGGCGCACGGCCATCCCGCCGCCGTCAACGTCGGCGTCCGCCCGACCTTCGACACCGGCCGCGGCCTCCTTATCGAGGCCTACCTGATCGGCTTCGAAGGCGACCTCTACGGCCAGACCCTGCGCATCGCCTTCATCGACCGCATGCGCGGCGAGAAGCGCTTCGAGTCCGTCGACGCGCTCGTCGAGCAGATGCAAGCCGACGTGCGCGAAGCCGAGCGCATCTGCGCCGCGACTAGTTACTGAGGGATGGGTTAGGGCTGGGGCGGGGCTGCCCGCGGGTCCTGTCTCCGATTTTGGTCTGGATGCTCGCAAGCTCCGCTCCAGACGCAAAATGCGTCGCCACCCGCGGCGGCCAACGCTGAGTCCCGTACCACCCACTCGGCGGCGTTTGGAGCAAGAGAGCCTCGAAGGTCGAGACGCTTCTGCTGTGTAGCCCGAAGCGTTCCGACCTTCGAGGCCATTGCGCTCCCTACCACGCTCCATCTCGTTGTACAGGGACCGATGTTGTGCCTCCGCGGGTGGCGACGATTTTGCGTTCGCGGCGCAGGAACGAGCACGTGAACCAAAATCGGAGACAGGACCCGCGGGCAGCAACCCCTGATCCCTAAGCCCGAACAACCACCACCCCTGCTATCTTCCCCGGCCGCATATGACTCTCACCGTTGAGCAGAAGCAGGAGATCGTCTCCAAGCACGGCAAGGACGCGACCGACACAGGTTCGGCCGAGGTCCAGATCGCGCTGCTGACGGCGCGGGTCAACGAGCTGACCGAGCACCTGCGTACGCACAAGAAGGACCACCACAGCCGCCGGGGGCTGCTGATGCTGGTCGGTAAGCGTCGCCGCCTGCTCAACTACCTTCAGCGCACCGACCTCGATCGCTACCGCGCGCTGATCAAGGAGCTCGGCCTCCGCCGATGATCGAGGCCGGGGCGTCTGCCCCCGACTTCTCGCTGTCCAACCAGGACGGCGACACCGTCTCGCTGCAGGATCTCGAGGGGCAGTACAGCGTCCTCGTCTTCTACCCGCTCGACTTCAGCCCGATCTGCACCGATCAGCTCAGCGTGTACCAGGAGGTGCTGCCGGAGCTGGAGGCCAGGGGCGTCAAGCTCTACGGCGTCTCGGTCGACTCGGCGTTTGCGCACAAGGCCTTCCAGGAGCAGCTTGGTGTCTCGATCCCGCTGCTGTCGGACTTCCAGCCGAAGGGCGAGATCGCGAAGGCCTACGGCGTCTACATCGACGAGCGCGGTCATAACCAGCGCGCGCTGGTGCTGATCGGCCCCGCTCTGACCGTGCTGTGGTCGCACCAGTCACCGACGCCGCTCGAGATCCCCGGCGCCAACCTGATCTTCGACGCGCTTGACGCCGTCGCCGTCTGACGACCTTAGTTCGAGCCCGATCCCCCCAGTAGGGGAGGACGATCATCTGCTCGGCGCCGGTGGTCCGCTGGTCGTCGAGTACGCCGACCTCGAGTGCCCGTACTGCGCGAAGGCGAACCTGCTGTTGACCGATCTCCCAGTGCGACGGGTCTTCCGCCACTTCCCGATCGTCTCCAAGCATCCACGGGCGCGCGTGCTGTCGCACGCGCTCGAGGCGGCGGGCATGCAGGGGAGATTCTGGGAGATGCACGGCTCGCTGCTCGGCGATCAGGGCCACCTTGACGATCCGCACCTCTGGGAGCGCTGCGAACAGTTCGGCCTCGACGTCACGCGCTTCGACGCCGATCGGCGCTCCGAGGCGGTAGCCGAGCGTGTCGAGCGCGACTTCCGCTCCGGTGTGCGTGCGGGGGTGATGACGACGCCGACGCTGTTCGTCGACGGCGTCGCCCATCCGGGCGTTCCGGGGGCGGAGCTGATTTCCCAGCTAAGCGGATGAAAAGAGGGGCCGCTGCTACGCTGCCCGGGACTCCTATCGAGAAGTCATTGAAGCGAGCCGCCAACCGGAGGCGGCATTGAAAGGAACATATGAGTGATGTAACCCGGGTCTCAGTTGAGGTCGGCGGTGCCGAGATCAGCTTCGAGACCGGAAAGCTTGCCAAGCAGGCAAGCGGTTCTGTCGTAGTGCGCAGCGGGGACACGATGGTCCTCGGCACGGCTACGGCGGGCAACCTCCGTGACGTCGACTTCCTGCCGCTGACGGTGGACGTCGAGGAGCGGATGTACGCCGCGGGCAAGATCCCCGGCAGCTTCTTCAAGCGCGAGGGCCGCTCTGGCGAGAAGGGCACCCTGACGGCGCGCATGATCGACCGTCCGATTCGTCCGCTCTTCCCGAAGGGCTGGCGGCGCGAGACGCAGCTCGTCTCGATCCCGATGTCGATCGACCACGTCCACCCGTACGACATCCTCGCGATGAACGGCGCCAGCGCCGCGCTGATGGTGTCCGACATCCCGTTCCCGCAGCCGGTCGGCGCGGTGCGGATCGGCCAGGACGAGGACGGCAACTTCGTCGTCAACCCCGACGAGGAGTGGCTGCTCGAGACGCCGCTCGACCTCGTCGTCTCGGGTACCGAGGACGCGATCCTGATGGTTGAGGCGGGTGCCAACGAGATCTCCGAGGCGGCGATCCTCGACGCGCTCGACATCGCCCACGGCGAGATCAAGAAGATCTGCGCCGCGCAGCGCGAGCTGGCCGAGAAGGCCGGTAAGCCGAAGGCCGAGGTCGAGGTTCCGAAGGTCGACGAGGGCGTCTTCTCGCAGCTCGTCGAGCGTTTCGGCGCCGCGTTGACCGACGCCACGCAGGTGATCGACAAGCTCGAGCGCCAGGACGCGACCAAGGCCGTCGAGACCGAGGCCCTCGAGGAGCTCGCCGGCGAGCCGTCGGACCCCGAGTACAGCGCCCGCCTTGCGGCGGCGCAGATGGCGTTCGACAAGCTCGAGAAGGAGACGATCCGGCGCCGGATCGCCGTCGACAAGAAGCGCCCCGACGGCCGTGCTGCCGA
>CAMLNW010000230.1 GCA_946481495.1 uncultured Actinomycetes bacterium | reverse complement strand
CTCGTAGCCGTGCGGAAGCAGCAGCGTCAGCCGCGAGGTCATGCCCCACTTCGCCAGGCCGGAGGTCATGAACTGATCGATGATCACCTGGCCGGAGTTGACGAAGTCGCCGAACTGGGCCTCCCAGAGGACGAGCGCCTCGGGGTCCTGGATCGAGTAGCCGTACTCGAAGCCGAGGCACGCGGTCTCCGACAGCGGGCTGTTGTGCAGCTCGAACGGCGCGGCGGCGCTCTGCAGGTGCTGCAGCGGCGTGTAGCCATCGCCGCTGTCGGCGTCGTGGAGGACGAGGTGGCGCTGGCTGAACGTTCCGCGCTCGGAGTCCTGGCCGGTCAGGCGGACCGGCACGCCGAGCGCGAGCAGCGACGCGTAGGCGAGCGCCTCGGCGTGCGCCCAGTCGACCTTGCCGTCCGGCTCGGCGGCCTCCACGCGCTTCTTCAGGAACGGCTTCAGCTTGCGATGGACGGCGAAGTCGTCGGGGACCTTGACGATCTGCTCGTTGAGCGACTTCAGCAGGTCGGCCGGCAGCGTCGTCTTCGGCTCGCGGCTCATCGTCGTGTCGACCTCGAGCGCGCCGGTGTCGGGCGGGCCGGCCATCGTGTCCTTGAGCTCGGCGTGCGCCTTGGCGACCGCCTCGTAGGCGTCGCTGGCCAGCTTCTCGGCGTCGTCGGCGGTGACCACGCCCTCCGCGACGAGCTTGTCGGCGTAGATCTTGCGCACCGTCGGGTGCGACTTGATCTTGTCGTACATCTGCGGCTGGGTGTAGGCGGGCTCGTCGGTCTCGTTGTGGCCGAAGCGGCGGTAGCCGACGAGGTCGATCAGCGCGTCGCGGCCGAACTCGTTGCGGAAGTCGACGGCGAGCCGGACGGCCGCGATGCAGGCCTCGGGGTCGTCGGCGTTGACGTGGATGATCGGCACGTCGAAGCCCTTGGCGAGGTCCGAGGCCCAGCGCGTCGAGCGCGCGTCGGTCGGGTCGGTCGTGAAGCCGAGCTGGTTGTTGGCGATCACGTGGACGGTGCCGCCGGTCGTGTAGCCGGCGAGCGCCTGCAGGTTGAGCGTCTCGGCGACCACGCCCTGGCCGGGGAAGGCGGCGTCGCCGTGGATCAGGATCGGCACGACGAGGCTCGGGTCGTGGGTCATCTCGCGGCCGTTGCGGCTCGTCTGATCGGCGCGGGCGCGCCCCTCGATCACCGGGTTGACGTACTCGAGGTGGCTTGGGTTCGGCGACAGCGTCACCTGGACCGACTTGCCGTCGCGCGTCGTGTAGGTCCCCGACGCGCCGTAGTGGTACTTGACGTCGCCGGTGCCGCCCTCTGGCGCCGCGGTGTCGGCCGACAGCGTCTGCTCGCCCTCGAACTCGACGAGGATGTTCCCGTAGGGCTGGCCGACGGTGTGCGCGAGCACGTTGAGCCGGCCGCGGTGGGCCATGCCGAGCACCGCCTCGCGGGCGCCGCTGTCGGCGCACAGCTCGATCGTCGCGTCGAGCATCGGCACGAGCATGTCGAGGCCCTCGATCGAGAACTGCTTCTTGCCGAGGAACGCCTTGTGCAGGTAGCCCTCGAGCGCCTCGACCTCCGACAACCGCGTCAGCAGCTTGAGCTTCTGCTCGGCCGTCAGCGGCTCGCGGTGCGCGCCCGACTCGATGTTCTCGCGCAGCCAGACGCGCCGGTTGTGGCCGGCGATGTGCTCGACCTCGTAGGCGATCGTGCCGGTGTAGGTGTCGCGCAGATGGGGGAGCGCGTCGGCGAACGTCTTGCCGGGCACGGCGACGCGCATCACCGACGACGGGATCCGCTCCATCATCTCCTGGGTCAGGTTGACCGAGGCCGGGTCGAGCGCCGGGTCGCCGCGCGGCGGCGAGCCGAGCGGGTCGAGGTGCGCGGCGAGGTGGCCGTGGACGCGGTGCGCCTTGATGATCGAGGTGGCGGCCTGGACGGCCTGCATCAGCGCCTCGTCGGGGACCTCGGAGACCGCCGGGGTGGTCGCCGCGGGGACGGGGTCGGCCGAGGTGACGGTCGGACTCGGCGGCCCGGCCGCGGCCTGGGCGGCGTCGACGCCGAGCGACTCGAACAGCTTGTCGTAGAAGTCGTCGGCGCCCTGCAGCAGCTCGTCGACGCGCTTGAGGAACTGACCCGACTCTGCCCCCTGGATGACGCGATGGTCGTAGGTCGAGGTCATCGTCATGACCTTTTCCACGCCGAGCTCGGCCAGTTTTTGCTTGTCGGCCTGCGCGAGCCCGGGCGGGAAGCCGATCGCGCCGGTCGCGACGATCGTGCCCTGGCCCGGCATCAGCCGTGGCACCGAGGCGACGGTGCCGATGCCGCCGGGGTTGGTCAGCGTGATTTGCGCGCCCTGGTAGGCGTCGGGCTTCAGCGTGTTGTCGCGCGCGCCGAGGACCAGCTCGTCGTAGGCGGCGACGAAGTCGGGGAACGACAGCTCGGACGCGCCGTGGATGACCGGGACGACGAGCGACCGGCTGCCGTCCTTGCGCTCGACGTCGACCGCGAGCCCGAGGCTGACGGCGCTCGGCGTGACGCGGTGCGGCTTGCCGTCGACGGTCGCGAACGAGTCGGCCATCACCGGCATGTCGTCGGTCGCGCGGACGATCGCCCAGGCGATCAGGTGGGTGAACGAGAGCTTCTTGCCGGCGCCCTTGAGCGTGGCACGGCGGGAGGCGAGCGTGTCGACGGTCAGCGTGCGGAAGCTGGTCGCGGTCGGGATCGAGCGGCTCTCGTCCATGAAGCGGGCGAGCGTCGCGGCCGGGCCGCGGATCTGCTTCGACGCGGCGCCGTCGGGCGGAGCGGGGGCGCTGGGGGCTGCACCGCCGCCCTTGACGGCGGCTGCCGCGGCGGCGATCACGTCGTCCTTGGTGACGCGGTCACGCGGTCCGCTGCCCTTGAGGTTCGCGATGTCGACGCCGAGATCGGCGGCCATCCGAGCTGCGACCGGCGTGGCGTTGGCGTCGCCGTTGACGGCGGGGGCCGGGGGCGCCTGGGCGGCGCCGTTGGTGGTCGGCCCGGCCGCGCTTGGCGTAGGGGCGGCGCCGTCGGAGGAGCCCGCGTCAGCCGCGGGCGCAGCGGGCGGCGCTCCGCCCTCGCCGACCTCGATCTCGCCGAGCACTGTGCCAACGGTCACGGTCTCGTCGGGGTGGACGTTGATCGCGGTCAGGACGCCGGCCGCCGGTGACGGCACCTCGGCGTCGACCTTGTCGGTCGAGATCTCGACCAGGCCCTCGTCGACCTCGACGCGGTCGCCGACCTGCTTCAGCCACTCGAGGACGACACCCTCGGTCACCGACTCGCCCATCGCGGGCATCTCGATCTGGACGGTCGTTCCGGGGGCGGCCATGGCCGTAACCCACTCTACCCAGCGCAGGATTTACAAGGCGTCAGCATTGAGTCATAGCCCCGGGCGGCTCGCGTGAGAGAGTTCGGTCGATGGCCGCAACCCGCAAGCGCGAGCTGGCACGCGCAGACCGCGTGCAGCCCGGCGTCTGGCGGCTGCGGCTGCCGCTGCCGTGGCTCGGGGTGCCGCACGTCAATGCTTACGCCGTCGCAGCCGGCAGCGGCGTCGTCCTGTTCGACACCGGGATGCACGAGCCCGGGTCGTTCGCCCAGCTCGAACGGGCGCTCGAGCAGGCGGGGCTCGGCGTCGAGCACATCCGCCTCGTCGTCTGCACCCACGCCCACTCCGACCACTACGGCCAGGCCGCCTCGATCTGCGACGCCGCCGGTTGCGAGCTCTGGATGCATCCCGACCACGGGCACACGACCAAGCCGCTCGCCGACCCCGAAGCCGAGCTCGAGCGGCGAATCGAGGTCGCCCGTCAGAGCGGCATGCCGCTCGCCGCGCTAGAGCGCTTCGGCGACCACATCCGCGACCGCAACCCCGGCATCGCCGACGTGAAGCTGCCCGATCGCGAGCTCCTCCCCGGCGTCGAGGTCGAGACCGACCTTGGCCGCTGGCAGGTCGTCGAGACCCCCGGCCACGCCCCCTCGCACGTCGTCCTCCATCAGCCCGACCGCCGCCTGCTGATCTCCGGCGACCACATCCTCGGCCGCCCCTCGCTCTTCTTCGACTTCGGCTACACCCCCGACCCCGTCGGCGAGTACCTCACCAGCCTCGAGAAGACGCGTGCCCTCAACGTCGACCTCATCCTCGCCGGC
>CAMLNW010000229.1 GCA_946481495.1 uncultured Actinomycetes bacterium | reverse complement strand
TCCTGACGGTCCTCCAGCGCGCCGAGCTGGTGACGAGGATGGCGGTCGAGATCGAGCGCTACATCGTCGAGCTGGGCGCCGAGGGGCGGCTGATCGAGATGCAGCTCGAGGAGACGATGGTCGGGGTGGCGTCGGAGAAGTCGGCGCTCGTCCACGACTACATCGCCGAGCCGACCGACGACAACTTCGCCGGGGTGCTCGACCAGCTCGCCCGGATGCTGCACCAGGACCTGCTCGACTTCGGCATGCTGGCCGAGCTGCTCGGCTACGACCGCAAGCTCAACACGCTCGACCATCCGGTCTCGCCGCGCGGACACCGCGTGCTGGGCCGGATCCCGCGACTGCCGAAGCTCGTCGTGCAGGGGATCGTGCGCGAGTTTGGGGGCCTGGACGAGATCCTGGCCGCCGGCGACGGCGATCTCGAGTCGGTCGAGGGGGTGGGTGACGTGAGGGCGAAGGACATCCGCGAGGGTCTGCGTCGCCTACAGGAGATCAACCTCGTGGACCGCTACTTACAAACGTGACCACAGGAGCCCTGGCGGCATTGCGCCGGGCTCGTTTTCGATTAGGAGGCCCGTCATTTCCGAGACCATTGAGCAAGAGATCGTGGACCTCGAGATCACCCGTGAGATGCCCCATATCGAGTACGAGATCGGGGACAACGTGGTGTACCCCCATCACGGGGCCGGCAAGGTCCTCAAGAAGGAGCAGAAGACGGTTCTCGGCGAGGAGCGCGAGTACCTGACGATCAAGATCCTTCACAACGACATGACGGTGATGGTCCCGTGTGAGAACGCGGGCAAGGCCGGTCTGCGCCGCGTGATCGGCGAGGAGGCTGTCG
Source organism: uncultured Actinomycetes bacterium (assembly GCA_946481495.1). Next base: position 3,369 of record CAMLNW010000229.1, on the reverse strand, counting down.
CCAAGGTCCTGTCGGTGCTGCGCGACGACGTCAGCGAGATGCCGAAGAACTGGAACCGTCGCTTCAAGCACAACCGCGAGAAGATCAAGACCGGCGACGTCTACGAGCTGGCCGAGGTCGTCCGCAACCTCGCCATCCGGGAGTCCGAGAAGGGCCTCTCGACCGGCGAGAAGCAGATGTACACGCGAGCCAAGAAGATCCTCGCCTCCGAGCTGATGTACGCGCTCGAGATGGAGGAGGACGAGGCCGAGGAGCACCTCGACTCGCTGATCGAGGAGGCGCACTCGGACCGCATGGGGGCCGCCGCATCCGCGTAGCCATCGTCGCCGCCGGCGGCAGCGGCGAGCGTCTCGGGGCCGACGGCCCGAAGGCGTTCGTCGACTGCGCCGGGCGGCCGCTGGTCGACTGGAGCGTCGCGGTACTGGGCGCGGTCTGCGACAGGGTCGTCGTCGCGGTGCCGGAGGGGCACGAGGAGGGCGCTGAGGGCCACGAGCGGGTCGTCGGCGGCGCTTCGCGCTCGGAGTCGGTGCGCAATGCGCTCGCGACAGCGCCGGAAGCGGAGATAGCGGTCGTGCACGACGCCGCGCGGCCGCTCCTGACCGCGGAGCTCGTCGAGCGCTGCGTCGCCGCGATCCACGCGCCGGGGGTCGCGGGCTCGATCGCTGCCGCACCGGTGACCGACACGATCAAGGAGGCCGACGGATCGGGCCGCGTGCTGCGCACGCTCGACCGTGGCTCGCTCTGGTCGGTTCAGACGCCGCAGGTCTTCTGGGCCGGGCCGTTGCGCGAGGCGCTCGACACCGACAGCAAGACGCTCGCTGCGGCGACCGACGACGCCGGACTGGTCGAGGCTGCGGGCGGGACGGTCGCGATCGTCGAGGCGCCGCGCGAGAACCTGAAGGTCACGACGCCGCTCGACCTACGGTTGGCCGAGCTGCTGCTGGAACGGCGCGCCGCCCGCACCGACGCGTAGGCTGCCGGGCCGTGCTGACCGACTACCACGTCCATCTGCGGCCCGACGAGGAGGGCACGGCAGCCGCCGACTACTTCACGGCCGCTAACGCCGACCGCTACCGGACGACCGCCGCCGAGCGCGGGATCGGCGAGCTCGGTATCTCCGAGCACGTCTACCGCTTCGCCCAGTCGCTCGATGTCTGGGACCACCCGTTCTGGGTCGAGAACGCCGTCGACGACATCGACGCCTACTGCGAGTTCGTCCGCGGCGAGGGGCTGCGGGTCGGTATCGAGGCCGACTTCGTCGCCGGCTGTGAGGACCGGATGGCGAACCTGCTCGAGGGGCGCGACTGGGACTACGTCGTCGGCTCGGTCCACTTCCTGCGCGACGCCGCCGTCGACATGCGCGGCGAATGGGACATCTGGCGCTCGGCCGATCCGGAGAAGGTCTGGACGCGCTACTTCGAGACGCTCGGCGAGGCCGCGCGGACCGGGATGTTCGACATCCTCGCCCACCCCGATCTGGTGAAGGTGTGGGGCAAGGGCGCCCCGGCGCCAGACGGCGACCTGCGCCGCTTCTACGATCTGGCGATGGAGGGGATCGCGGAATCCGACGTTGCGATTGAGGTGTCGACGGCAGGATTACGCAAGCCGGTCGGCGAGCTGTACCCGTCGGTTCCGTTCTTGGAGATGTGCCTGGACGCCGGGCGGCCCGTCGCGCTGTCGAGCGATGCCCACGTCCCGGATCAGCTGGGGTTCGAGTACGAGCGGGCGGTCGAGTGGCTGGCGAACGTCGGCGTGACCGAGATAGCCGTCTTCGAAGGCCGCGAGCGGCGGCTGGAGCCGATCGGATGAGCGTGCGCAGCGGGATCGGCTACGACTCGCACCGGCTCGCCGAAGGACGCAAGCTGATTCTCGGCGGGGTCGAGATCGAGGGCGCCGAGCGCGGGCTCGACGGTCACTCGGACGCGGACGCGCTGACCCATGCGGTGATCGACGCACTGCTGGGCGCCGCCGGGCTCGGCGACATCGGCCTGCACTTCCCCGACAGCGACGAGCGCTGGCGCGACGCCGATTCGGTCGCGCTGCTGCGCGAGGTCGTCGCGCAGATCGGCGCGGCTGGCTGGACGGTCGGCAATGTCGATGCCACGGTGATCTGCGAGGCGCCGAAGCTCGGTGGCTACCGCGAGCCGATGCGCGAGACGCTGGCAACGGCGCTTGGAGTCGCCCCCGACGCCGTCAACGTCAAGTTCACCACCAACGAGCGGATGGGCCCGATTGGTCGCGGCGAGGGGATTGCCGCGCTCGCCACGGCGACGCTCGAGAGCTAGGGTGGCTCGATGCCCGCAAGCAGCAGTGACGACCTAGCCTTCGCCGGCCTCGCAAAGCAGGCGGCGCTGGTTCGCGCCGGCGAGGTCTCGTCGCGCGAGCTGGTCGAGCTCTACCTCGACCGGATCGCGCGGATCGACCCGCAACTCAACAGTTACAGCGTCGTGCTCGCCGAGCGGGCGCTGATCGAGGCCGATCAGGCCGACTCTCGCCACGCGGCCGGTGACGAGCGGCCGCTACTCGGCGTTCCGGTGACGATCAAGGACAACGTCGATGTCGCCGGGACGGTTACGACAGGCGGTACCGCCGCCCATGGGCCGGCAGCGACGGAGGACGCCGAGCTGGTACGCCGGCTGCGCGCCGCCGGCTGCGTGATCCTCGGCAAGACGGCCCTCCCCGAGCTCGCGATCATGGGCACGACCGAGGGCCCGGCCTTCGGCGTGACGCGCAACCCCTGGGACCTCGATCGCACGCCGGGCGGCTCCAGCGGCGGCAGCGCCGCGGCGACCGCCGCCGGACTCGCCGCCGCGGGACACGCGACCGACGGTGCCGGCTCGATCCGCATCCCCGCCGCTTGCTGCGGGCTGTTCGGGCTGAAGCCGCAACGCGGCCGCGTGCCGATGGCTCCCGACAACGAGGACCACTGGAACGGCCTGTCGGTCGCCGGCGCGATCACTCACACGGTGCTCGACAACGCGCTCTTCCTTGATGCCGTAGCCGGTCCGGGTCCGGCTCCCGGCGGGCCGGCGTTGGACCGGCCGTTCGCCGACGCGGTCAAGGAGGCGCCCGGGAAGCTGCGGATCGCGGTCTCGCTGCGCCCGCCGCTGATGGCACGCCTGTCGCCGGAGGTCAGGCAGGGGATCGACGAGACGGCCGAGCTGCTGCGCGGTCTCGGCCACCAGGTCGACTACGTCGAGCCGCCGTTGACCGAGTGGCTGTCTGAGGTGCTGCCGCGCTACCTCAAGGGGATCGAGCGGGAGGCGGCGAACATGGCCCATCCTGAGCGCCTGCAGCGCCGGACGCGGGGCTTCGCTCGGTTGGGGTCGCTGATTCCCCAGGGGCTGCTCGATCGGGCGAGGCGGATCG
>CAMLNW010000228.1 GCA_946481495.1 uncultured Actinomycetes bacterium | reverse complement strand
ATTTCGACGATGACTTCGGCGACGATGAGGGCTTCGACGACGAGGAGTTCGACGAGGACTTCGTCGACGAGGAGGTCATGGCCCTCCAGGACGCCACCGGCGAGCTCGGCCGTGCCAAGCGCGCCGCCGCCAGCAAGGTTGCGCGCCTGAGCAGCAACTCGTCCACGCTTCGCCCGTGTCTGCGCGGCGGACCGGGCTGGAAGCGGATCCGCGCGATCAAACACGCGCCGCAGCGCGCGCTCTACACCGCCTCGGCGCGCCGTCTGTTGGCTGACATGAAGCTGCTACTCGACGGTCAGCAGCCGCGGATCATGGTCTACGAGTCGGCGTTCCAGCGCTTCGTGTCGCAGCTGCGCGCCGCTTCGGTGACTGATCCGACGTTGCGTGAGGCGATCGCCGCGCAGGGGCGCCGGGTCGCCTCCTACCACGACATTCGCGGGATCAAGGCCAACTGCGCGGTTTTCAACAAGCTGACCAAGCGGGTGCGCGAGTTCCCGACTCGCACCGCCGCCCAGATCGTCCGCGCCGACTACCGCGCCACGCCGCTCGCCCGCAAGATCGAGCGCAACATCTCGGACCAGCTGACGAAGATCGACCGTCGCCATGGGATCAGCTACCGCGACGCCGAGAAGCTTGCTGACGCGGCCGAGCTGATGGTCGACCTCGGTGGGGAGCCGGGCTATGCCACGGGATTCCAGTACGCCTTGTCGCTGCGCTGACGCGCTGCTGTAACGCCTGAGCCGTCTCCGCGCGCAAGCGCGCGCCTAGCGTCGCGCGGATGGACGATCGCGGCTGGCAGGCGGTGGGATGGGCGATTGCCGCCGTTGCTGCGGTGCTGCTGGCCACGCGATTGCTGGACTCCGGTCCGGCGCCGCCGCCCGTCCAGCTAGACGGTCCGAATGGGGGACAGCGGAACACGAACGGGACGAGCTCCCGGCCGGCCGGTCCGTACGTCCACGTCGCCGGCGCTGTGCGTCGTCCCGGGCTCTATCGGCTGCCGCAGGGCGCCCGTGTGGCGGCCGCCGTCCGCCGCGCCGGCGGTCCATCCGCTCGTGCCGACCTGAACCTGATCAATCTCGCGGCGCGGCTCCAGGACGGCCAGCAAGTGGTGGTCCCCGCGACCTCCGCTACCGGCGTCCTGTCGCCGTCAGGCGCCGACGCCCCGATCAGCCTCGGCTCCGCGACCGCCGAGCAGCTCGATGGGCTCGACGGCATCGGACCGACGCTCGCCGAGCGGATCGTCGAGTACCGCCAGTCCAAGGGCGGTTTCGGCTCGCTCGACCAGCTCGCGGAGGTCGAGGGGATCGGCGAGAAGAGACTCGAGGCGTTGAAGGCGGCGCTGACGCCGTGAGCTGGCAGCGGCTCGCGTCGCTGGCGGCGGTCGTCGGCTTGACGGTTGTGGTCGGGGCCGTGCGGCTCGACCGGATCGACGCGCCCGCCGAACGGCTGCGCGATGGCCAGGCGATCTCCGACTCGGCCGAGCTCGTCGAACGACCGCGGCCCGGGCCGTTCGGGTCCTCGGCCGAGATCGAGCTGACGGCCGGCGCCGAGCGCGGCGCTCGGCTGCTGGCACGGTTCCACCGCGAGGCCGAGGTTCCCGCCGACGCTGCGCCTGGCGTCGAGCTGAAGTTGTCCGGGCGCTTCAACAGCCCGCAGGCGGGGGAGGGCGACTTCGACCTTCCCGCCTATCTGCGGCGACGCGGGATCGCCGGCGAGCTGATCATCCAGCGCGCGGAGGCCACCGGCCGGCGCCGCGGCGGTCTTCAGGGTGCGATCGACGGCTTTCGCGAACGGGCGCTCGACGGCATCGCGTCCAGTCTTCCCCCCGCGCTCGGCGCCGTCGGACAGGGAATGGTCCTCGGCGCCGACGAGGACATCCCCGACACAGTCCGCGAGGACTTTCGCGACGCCGGCCTCGGCCACGTCCTAGCCGCCTCGGGGACCAACGTGATGCTGCTCGTCGCGCTGGCGATCCCGTTGCTGGCCGCCGTTGGCCTCTCCTACAGCAGTCGCATCCCGGTCCTGATCGGGCTGATCGCGCTCTACGTGCCGCTCGCCGGTGGCGGTCCGTCGATCCAGCGCGCCGGGGTCATGGGCGTCGCGGGACTGCTCGCGATGCTGCTCGCGCGCCCTGCCTCGCGCTGGTATGCGCTCTTCCTGGCCGCCTGCGTGACGCTCGCGCTCAACCCGCGCACTTGGGCCGAGCCCGGCTGGCAGCTCTCGTTCGCCGCCGTCCTGGGGATCCTGCTGCTGGCGCCCGGCATCGGCCGTCGGCTCAGCGCCCTACCTGGCCCGCTCGCCGACGGCGTCGCGTTGACAGTGGCGGCGACCGTCGCCACGGCACCGCTCGTCGCCCACCACTTCGGAACGGTCTCGCTCGCCAGCTTGCCGGCGAACATCGCGGCGCTGCCGCTGATCGCGCCGATCATGTGGCTCGGGATGCTGCGCGGTCTGCTCGCACAGGCCAGCGTCCTCGCGTCGTTCAACGACCTCCTCGGCCATCTGCTTGCGCCGCTGCTGTCCGCATTCGAACGACTTGCTGCCCTGTTCGCCGATATGCCCGGCAGCACGCTGACGGTTTCGCTCGGCAACCCGCTCGATGTCGGCCTGGCCTATGTACTGCTCGCGTTCGTGGTCCTGGCGGCCAGGCGGGCATCCGACCGGCTCGACACGCGCGTCTCGACCCTCGTCGCGGTGCTGCGCCGCCTCCCACGCGGACGCAAGCTCGCCTTCTCGGTGGCCGGCGCCGCGTTGGTCGTGCTGGCGCTCGCCCAAGCCCTGGGCCCAGCCCAGCCGCCCGCGACGCTGATGGTCTCCTTCCTCGACGTCGGCCAGGGCGATGCCACCCTCATCCAGCACCCCGACGGCAGCGCGGTCCTGTTCGACGGCGGACCGCCAGAGGGAGGGGTGGCGCGGCTGCTCCGCCGCGCCGGCGTCCGGCGCCTGTCAGCCGTCGTGATGACGCACGCCTCACGCGACCACCACGGTGGTCTCACTGAGGTCGTCGAGCGCTTCCCGATCGACCTCCTGCTCGACGGTGGCGACGGCACACGCGACCGCGACTTCCGCGCGATCGTCACGGCGGCGCGCGCCCGCGGTGTCCAGCGCGTCGTCGCGCTCGCCCCACTCACGGTCAACGCCGGCTCGCTGCAAATCGACATCCTGTCACCGAGTCCACGGGGCCCCGGACCGCCGCCCGAGGACCCCAACCCCCGTGCCATCGTTGCCATCATCAGCAGCGACGGCTTCGACCTACTGCTCTCCGGCGACGCCGAGAGCGAGGCGCTGCTGCCGTTGCCGCTTCCCGATGTCGATGCGATGAAGATCCCGCACCACGGCAGCGCCGATCCCGGCCTGCCTCAGGTGCTCGATCAAGTACGCCCTGAGATCGCCTCGATCCCCGTCGGGGAGAACAGCTACGGCCACCCCGCACCGTCCACGCTCGCGGCGCTGCGCGCAGCCGATATTCCCACCTGGCGCAACGACCATCACGGCACCATCCGCATCTCGGTCGACCACGGCGAGATGACCGTCGACACCGGTCCCTAGGATCGTGGCGTGGCCGACCTCAAGCCCGTCTACATCGTCTGCGGCGACGACGACGCCAAGACCGATGCCTGGCGGTCGCGCGTCCGCAAGCGCGCCGAGACCGAGAACGGCCCTGGCGGACTCGAGTCCTTCGACGCCAGCCGCGACGACGCGGACGCCGTCGTAGCCTCCCTCGCGGCGCTCACCTTCGCGACCGGCACCCGCTACGTCATGGTCGACGACGTCGGCGCCTGGAAGGCAGCCGACGCGGCGCCGCTGATCGACGCGATCGCCGCCCTGCCTCCCGACACCGTCCTCGTCCTCGTCGTCCGCGGCAAGCCGCTGAAGAGCCTCGTCACCGCCGTCGAGCAGGCCGGCGGCGAGGTCCGCGAGCACGCCGCCCCGAAACCCTGGGAGATGCCCAAGTGGGCGATCGGCCGCGCCCGCGAGCTCGGCCTGCGGCTCGACAACGAGGCCGCCAAGACGCTCGTCACGATCGTCGGATCCGGCCAACAGCGCCTTTCGCGCGAGCTCGAGAAGATCTCGATCGCCCTCTACCCGGAGCCGACCGCCACCGTCGACGACGTCGAACGGCTCGCTGCAGGCGAGGCCAGCCCCAAGGTCTACGACCTCGCCGACGCCGTCGTCGGTGGCAACGTCGAGTCCGCCATCGAGCTCGCCGAGGAAGTG
>CAMLNW010000227.1 GCA_946481495.1 uncultured Actinomycetes bacterium | reverse complement strand
GACGAGCTGTGCGCCAGGGCGCGTTCGCAACGCGACCGGCGTGTCGAGAGCGTGCGGCGGTTGTTGGTCGGCGAGCTGATCGAGTTGCCCGACCTCGACTATGACCTCGACGGCTGGCACATCGCAGCGATCGCCACCTCTATGGATGCTGAAGAGTCGCTCCGTGGCCTCGCAGACGCGCTCGACTGCTGCTTGCTGCTGCTGCCCGGCGTGGAAGGCGTGACCTGGGCCTGGCTGGGCGCACACGACAAGCGCGACCCATGCCACATCAACCAGATCGCCGAAGCGACCTGGAACAGCAAGACCGCGCTCGCGCTCGGCGAACCATGCCACGGCCTATTGGGGTGGCGCTTCACCCACCGCCAAGCCGCAGCGGCACTCCCACTCGCCCGCCGCGCACCCGGACAAATCACCCGCTACGCAGACGTCGCGCTACTCGCCACCGCACTCGCCGACGACCTCCTCAACGAATCGCTGCAAACCATCTTCATCGCCCCGCTGAACGAAACCGCCAACAGCAGCAACAACACGCTGCTCGACACCCTACGCGCCTACTACACCGCCGACCGCCAAATCTCCTCAACAGCAGCAGCACTCGGCATCACCCGCCAAACAGTCACCAACCGCCTCCACACCATCGAACAACGACTCCAACGCCCACTAGGCACCTGCACCACAGAACTCGAGCTCGCACTACGCCTAACCGAGATCTGACAGTGTAGACGTGCGGTCCCGGCATAGCAGATGGTCGTCGTTCCCGCCTTCGCGATGATGCTCGCTGGCTTGGTCCCCGGACCGGTCGGGGACTTCCTCACCCTCGTCTTGGGAGGCACAGCTACCGGCGCTCTCGTCTCGGCTTGGTCCAATGATCGGCCTTGCCCTTGCCATGCTCGACGCCTGGCTGCTCACCTAGTCGGCCAGTGCCCCGAGCTGGATTCGAACCAGCGGCCTTCCCCTTAGGAGGGGGACGCTCTATCCGGCTGAGCTATCGGGGCTTGCGACCCCATGATCCCATGCCGGGACGCGGCCGGCGAGCGGTCTAGTCGTCCTCGTACAGCGACTCGCGCGCCAGCTCGGCGCCGCGCTTGGCGTACAGCCGCACCTCGACGTAGTCGCCGGTGTAGTCGTCGAGCGAGATCAGGGTGAAGCGGTTGTCGGCGAGGATGCACTGGTCGGTCGTGGTCGGGCCGAGCTCGGTGGTCGCGACGGCGCCGTCGGGCACCAGGGCGACGCCCCAGACGAGCGTGACCACACCGCGCCGGCTCTCGGGGCCGCGCCAGTGGCCGATCTCCTGGTCGGAGAGGTCGAGCGTCCAGTCGGGGTTCGCCTCGGCGGTCTCGTCGGTGTAGTCGGCGACCGCCTCGAAATCCTTCGCCTCGGCGCCCTCGTGCTCGCGCGTGTAGGAGACGAAGCCGAACAGCTCGAAGCCCTCCGACGTCGGCGCCGTCACGGGAATGTAGGTCCGCCCGTTCCAGGTCCGCTCGGGGAACCAGATCAGCGTCCCCGGCTCGCCGATCTCCTCGTCGCTCGCGATCGCCCCGGCCGCGACCAGGAAGTGCGACCGCAGCGTCTCCTCCCAGCGCCCATACGGCGCCGGCTCCTGTGGCACCTGGGCGATGTACATCGGTATCGGTCGCTCGACGGGAGGCACGCGGCGCTGGACGCTACAGGAGCGCCGCCAGTCGCAATCCTGTCGCAGAAGTGCTGTATCTCGTGCGGGTCCCCGCCCTAGGTTGGCGGGATGGTCAAGGCGAACTGGTGGCGGCCGATTCCTTCGCTCGTGCTGCTCGCGGTCGCTGGGGCGCTTAGCGCGACTGCCGGCACGCCGAATGAACTGCCGGGAGTGGCACTGGGATGGCCCTTGCTGCTTCACTTGGAAAGGGCGGCGGCGCTGGTCGCGGCTCTCGGATTCGTTGCTCTTGTCGGCGTCCGGGCGACGATGGGCAGTTTCCCGGTCCGCTTGGGTCAGGTCGAGTACGCCGCGGGGCGCGCGATGTCGGAGTTCGAAGAAGCGGCTCGCTCCGATGGCAAGCGGCTGGATGCATTGGAGGGGGCGATTGCGCTGTTGCGCGCTGAGCAAGACGACGAGATAGCAGATATGATTGGAGTGGGATGACTGATCGACATGCCGCAAACAAGCGAAGCCGGCCGATCCCGGCTGATTGGTATGAGATAGGGACTCTTGACGACTTCGATGTCTACTACCGAACACGGCTTCCGATCATCCGCGAGCGCGCTGCAGAGCTCCGGGAGAGCCGTCGCCGGCACATGGCGATTCTCTTCAGAGCGCTTGGGTGGCGGGCGCCGTTCGACTGAGCGTCCGGGTTCAGCGCCATGATCGGCGCGGTCGGCGCGTCGGGCAGGATGTCGCGCAGCCGCTCGGTCGCCTGGTAACGCGTCGATCGGCCCAGCCCGAGTTGCTCGACCAGGCCGGCGTCTAGTAGCCGTCGTAGGTCGTTAGTCGCCGTTGCGGTGGCGACGTCGGCCTCGCCGGCGTAGAGCCCGCGGTCGGTGCCCCCGACGAGGGCCTGCTCGAGCGCGACCACCATCCGCTCGGGCCAGCCGCGTCGTTCGGCGAGCGTCTCGAGGGCTGTCCAACGCTGGCCGGCCTGGTCGATCTGGTCGAGTCGCCGCCGCGCCTGGGCGAGGTGTGCCTCGATGCAGAACTCGACCCAGCCGGTGGCGTCCCGCTCCGGCGCGTAGGTCTCGCCCGTCGACTGGAGCGCCGCGTAGTAGTCCGGGGTGTGCTCGCGCAGGTACTCCTCGATCGAGGCGAACTCGGGTGTCACTTCGCCATCGCGAGCCAGTACGAGCGACTGGACGATGCGCGAGATTCGCCCGTTGCCGTCCTCGAATGGATGCACGCGCACGACGTTGAGGTGGGCCATCGCCGCGCGTACCGCGACGTGGGCATCGAGGTCGCCCTCCTGTAGCCAGTCGGCGACCTCGGCCATCAGGCCGGGGACCTGGTCGCCCTCCGGCCCTCGGTACACGAGCCGGCCGTCGCCCCCGGTCACGCCGATCGGTCCGGTCCGCCAGCGTCCCGGTCGCTTGTCGCGCTGGAACTGGCAGACGTCGAAGTGGAGGTCGAGTATCACGCGGTCCAGCCAGCGGAAGCCGGGATCGTCAGCCATTGCGCCGACGCGGTCCATCGCGCGGGCGTAACAGGCCACCGCGAGGCGATTCTCGTCGGCGGGGCCGGCGGCGCTCTGGCCCGTCACCAGCGCCAGCGCATCGGCGTGGGGCACGATGAAGCCCTCGATCGCGGTCGAGCTCTCTACCGCACCGGCCAGCGCGGCACGGCGGAGTGTGCCCATCCAGAGCGAAGGCTGATCCGCGGCACGGCCGAGCTGATGACGCAATGCGTCGAGCTCGTCGAGTGCACCTTGCAGGGCGGCGCTTGGCTTGGGGGTCTCGTAAAGCACAGATAGATACTAGCCGATCAGTCGATTATCCGACTAATCGAATATCTACACCAGCGCCACCACCAACCCCGCCGCCACCACGATCGCCGTCGACCAGGCGATGGCGCTGGCGGCGAGGGAGCGGTCGAGGCCGTAGACGTGGGCGATCAGGACGCCGTTGATGCCGCAGGCCATGGCAGCCTGGGAGATGTAGGAGTCGGGGATGTCGATGATCAGGGCTGAGAGGACGAAGACGACCGCGGGCAGGAGCAGCAGCTTCAGCGCGAGCGCGACGGCGACCGGGGCGGTCAACGGTGGCGGGAACTTGATCGCGCCCTCCTCGGCCTCGCTGGCGAGCGTGACGCCGACGACGAAGAAGCCGAGCGGCAGCATCGCGAAGACGGCGAGCCGCGAGGCGTCGACGGCCCACTCCGGCGACAGCGCGGCCGGGGCGAGGACGGCGGCGACGCCGGCCCACAGCGCCGGGTTGCGCGTGAAGAAGGAGGCGACGCGGTCACGCGGCGCCTCGGCGATCGTGCCGAAGGCGGCGCCGACGGCGAAGCCCACCGTCAGCAGCCCCATTCCCGAGATCAGGATGTCGTAGACGATCGCGTCGCCGACGTCGTCGAAGCCGAACAGCGCGGCGGTGAACGGCAGGCCGAGGTAGCCGGTGTTGCCCATCCCCGCGGCGAGCATCAGCGTCCCGATCGACGGCCGTGGCAGGTGCAGGACCCACTTGCCGATCGCGTAGGCGGCGAGCATTGCGGCGCCGAGGCCGACGTAGCCGACCTCGCGGGCGAGCTGGTCGGCGACGCTGAGGCGCGGGAGCGGGCCGTGGTCGGCGACAC
>CAMLNW010000226.1 GCA_946481495.1 uncultured Actinomycetes bacterium | reverse complement strand
GCGCGCTGGATGCCGGCGAGGATCGAGAGCAGCGTCGTCTTGCCGGCGCCGTTCGGGCCGATGATCGCCACGAGCTCGCCACCCGACGCGCTGAGCGAAACGCCGCGCAGCGCCTCGCGCGTGCCGAACCGCTTGGCGATGCCGTCCGCGACCAGCGCCGGCTCGATCGCAGTCGTCATCGCAGCGGAACCTAGCTGAGTGGCAGACTGCCCGGGATGAAGCTGCTGTTCGTCGGAGACGTGGTCGGCAAGCTCGGCCGCCAGACGCTTGCCGCGCTGCTGCCCGGCTTGCGTGAGCGCCATGCGCCCGACTTCGTCGTGGTCAACGGCGAGAACGCGGCCGGCGGCGTCGGCATCACCCGCCGCACCGCCAACGAGCTGTTCGAGACCGGCGCCGACGCGATCACGCTCGGCAACCACGCTTACCGCCACACTGAGGTCTACGAGTACCTCGACACCGAGTCCCGGATCGTCCGGCCGGCCAACTACCCGAAGGGTAGCCCTGGCCGCGGGGTCACCGTCGTCGAGAACGGCGTGCTGAAGCTCGGCGTCGTCAACCTCTCCGGCAGCCTGTTCGTCGAGGCGGCGCGCTCGGCGTTCCCCGAGGCCGACGCGGCACTCGGCGAGCTGCGCGGCAAGGCCGATCACGTGCTGGTCGACATGCACGCCGAGGCGACGAGCGAGAAGGTCGCGATGGGCTGGCACGTCGACGGGCGGGCGACAGCCTGCCTCGGCACCCACACTCACGTCCCGACCGCCGACGCGCGCGTGCTGCCGGGCGGCACCGCCTACTGCACCGACGTCGGCATGACCGGGCCGCGCGGCGGCGTGATCGGCGTTACCAAGGAGCTCGCGCTGAAGCGCTTTCTGACGATGACCCAGGTGCGCTTCGAGACCTCGTCAGAGGACCCGTGGCTGAACGGCGTGCTCGTCGAGGCCGGCGACGACGGGCGCGCCACGGGGATCACCCAGATCCTCGAGCCTGCCGACATCTGAACCTCCCTCTCGCGCACTGGCGTAGACGCCGAACAGCGCAACCAACGCCAGCGGGAAGAACCAGACGACGTAGAGGTAGAACCAGTGCGACGCGGCTAGCTGGACCGCGATCAGCACGGCCGCCCCGAGTGCAGCGACCTGCAGCGGCGTCTTGCGGCGTGGCACGAACGCGACCGCCACGGCAAGCAGCAGCGCCAGTCCGGTCATGACCGAGCGGTAGGTCTCGCCGTTGTCGATCTGGCCCCAAACGCTGAACGGCGAGCGCCGCGAGGCCTGATAGCCGAGCGTGCGGTCGTAGATCTCGCGCAAGCCACCATCCGGGACGAACGGCAGGAAGGTCGCGACGAGGACGACGGCGAGCACGGCAACGAAGATCGCCAGGTTGCGTAGCGTTGCGCGCTTGGTCGGTCCGGTGTCAGCCGTGGCGAAGAGCGGAGCGAGCGCCAGCGGACCGACCTTGGCCGCCGTCGCGAGCGCGATGCTCACGCCGCGCGCAGCCGCCGACAGCCCACGTCGAGCCGGCGCCAGCGTCAACGCCAGCAGCGCGACGACGGTCAGCAACCCGACGAGCGTGTCGTTGGAGTTCGTCTGGAGCGCGAAGATCGCGTAGGGGTAGGTGACCCAGGCGTAGCCGAGCGCGATGCCGAGCTCGCGACCCGCCGGTCCCGCTCGCAGCCGCCGGCCGAGCACCAGCAGACCGAGCAGGGTCAGCAGGTCGAACGCGATCGCGGCTCCATGCGCCGCCGGCAGGTCGTCCCAAGCGCCACTCCATGGCAGCACCTGCTCGAACGGGACATAGCTGAGGTAGGTCAGCGGACCGTACGTGTCGCCGTGCTCGACGTCGGCGGCGAAGCCCGGGCCGTAGAGGCCGTCGCCGTCGGCGATCCGGTCGGCGCCGATCACGCCCGCGTAGCCGACGTCGATCACGTTCGAGTCGACGACGTTGAGCCCGACTCGGAAGGCAACGAGGAAGAACAGCGCAAACGCGAGCCAGGTCACCGGGAGCAGCGGGACCAGCCGTTGCGGTCGCTCACGCGGCCGCATGCCAGACCACAGCAGCCGCCCCAGCAGGTAGAGCAGGACCGGGTAGACGAGCGGCACCGACACGCCGATCTCACCGCGGTTGAAGTAGATGTGCGAGATGCCGAATCCGAGCAGCACCAACAGGTCGAGGTGGAGCAGCCGGAACGGCCGGCGCGGGTCGATGAACGGCAGCAGGAAGAGCAGGCAGAGCGGGAGCCAGACGTAGGGCGAGTTGAGCTTGCGGCCGAACGCCCCCTCGTAGCCGCGCGCCATCGACCACGCCACCTGATGGCCGGTCCAGGCCTCGAGGACGATGCCGAGCTGGTCGTCTACGCGCGCCTGGGCGACCTCGCGATCGCCGTCGAACCAGCTCACCTGCCAGCGCGCGGGACCGCGCGTGTAGGCCGCCGGGCGGAAGTCGTCATGGCGCGCGCGCTCGGCGCGGATCGTCTCCGACCGCGAGCCGATCCGGATCGCCTGCTTGGCGGTCAGCTCGTAGCCGGGCGGCGCGACCGTCTGCGAGTTGGGGGTCTTCAGCTCAGGCGCCGCGTGGGCCGGCGTCGCGAAGGCGAGCGACGCCAACACCAGCCCGAGCGCGAACCGCATCGTCAGGCGCGCCAGTCCCCGGACCCGAAGCTCCACAGCTTGTTGCCGAGGAAGCTCAGCGGTGTCGCGACGACGATCGAGATCGCCTGCGCCGGAATCTCCGCCATGCCGGCGCTGCTGACGAGCAGCTCGAGCACGGTCGCCGCGAACAGGAACGCGACGACGCTGACGACCAGGAAGCGCGCGGCCTGGAACCCGGCGTGGCCGTCGTGGGCGCGGAAGGTCCAGTGGCGGTTCCACCAGAAGTTGTTCGTCACGGCCACCAGGAAGGCCAGCGTGGCGGCGACGAGATGGTGCAGATCGCCGACCTCGACGGCGAGCGCGAAGACGATGATGTTGACGACGTAGCCGGAGCCGCCGACCGCACAGAACTTCGCGAGCTGGAGCCAGTTCTGCGGCTTGCGGACGCCGGCACGCAGGCGGGCGCCAGGCGCGAGCGGCGGTGCAGGCGCGGTCGCGGCAGCGGGGGGCTCGATGCCGCGGGCGACCGGAGAGTCGGGCTGATCTCCCACGCTACGAGGTTAGCCCGAAGTGGGCGGCGATCATCGGGGTCACGTCGCGCAGGTGCGGCTGCGCGTGCTGGTCGAGGAGCGCTTCGACTCCGCAGGTGAGCAGCACCCCGAGCGAGTCGCAGCTGTGCAGCGAGCCGTGGCTGCCGCCGTCCTGGTGGTGCGATCCGCCCCAGTCGACGAACTCATAGCCAGGCGTGGCGGACAGCAGCACGTCGCCCGCGCGCGAGCAGCCGAGCGCGGACCAGAGGCGGCCGAGCGCGTCTGGGTAGTCGCCGAACTCCAGTCGTCCGCCGGAGACCGTCAGGTCGAGCACCGACAGATCGCCGTCGAGCGTCCAGTGCCTGCCGCGGCCATCCAAGAGCTCGCCACCAGGCCGGAAGCGCAGCTCCCCCACGACGCCGGCGACGACCGCGTCGTCGCCATCGAGCCACGTCGTCAGGTCGACGCCTTCGATGCCGCGCAGCTGGCGCGTCAGGCGCGGCAGCAGCCGCTCACGCCGAGCCGGGTTGAGGACGTAGACCATCGCCGAGCGCGCGCCCGGGCAGACGGCCAGCTCGGCCTCCTCGGGCGCGCTGTCGCTCGGCGTCAGTACCCGCCAGTCGCCGAGGTGGTGGGCGAGGTTGAGCGGCTGCTCGACCAGGCTCTGCGAGTGATCCGACATCACGATCACCGCGTGGTCGTCGAGAAACGCGTCACGCCGCCGGCGGCGTGGAAGACGCGCTCGAGCGCCCGGTCGGCTTCGGCGATCGACGTCGGCTGGGCGTCGGGGCCCGCACGGTGCGAGTGCGTGTCGTTGTCGGGCAGCGACAGCAGCAGGAAGTCGAACAGATCGTGCTCGACCAGATACGAGCCGACGCAGCCCGCGTGGCGGTCGCGCTGGCCGGGCATCCCGAGCGTCGACGAGCAGCCGGTGTGGCGCGAGTCGAAGAGGTCCGCGTAGAAGAGCTCGCGCGCACCCCAGGTCGGATGGCGGAACTGCGCCGCCTCGGCGATCCGGCGGTAGCGCGAGTCGCCGGCCGGCTCGTGGCGGTAGCGGCCGCGGTAGATCAGGTAGGTCGTGCCGGCGGTGCGGACGTCGGCGTCGTCGAGCGCCTCGAACACCGTCTCCACGTTCGACGACAGGTGCTCGAGGTTC
>CAMLNW010000225.1 GCA_946481495.1 uncultured Actinomycetes bacterium | reverse complement strand
TGCAGCTTCTTGCCAGCCATCGTCAGTTGGCGAACGGGACGAGGAACGGGTTTGACGCGCGCTCGGCGCCGATCGTCGTGATGCCCATATGGCCGGGATGGACGACCGTGTCGTCGGGCAGCGTCTTTGCAAGCGTCTCCAGCGTCTCCATCAGCACCCGGGGGTCGCCGCCGGGCAGGTCGGTGCGGCCGACCGAGCCCTGGAACAGCACGTCGCCCGAGAAGATCGCCGCCTCGTCCGGAACGTGGAAGGTCACGTGTCCCGGGCTGTGTCCCGGAGTGAACAGGACGTCGATCTCGAAGCCGGCGAGCTCGAGCTTCTCGCCGCCGTTCAAGGTGTGCTCGGCGTCCCAGCTCTCGAACGGGCCGAACTCCGACCACGGCACATAGCTGTCGATGTCGGCGAGCACCGGCTTCTCGATCTCCGGCACCCAGACCTCGGCTCCGGTGGCGCGCGCGATCGGCGCGACGGCGCCGACGTGGTCGAAGTGGGTGTGTGTCAGCAGGATCCCGTCGAGCGTCACGCCCAGCTCGTCGATCGCGGCGAGCAGGCGGTCGGCCTCCTCGCCCGGATCGACGATCAGCGCGCGGTCCGAGCCGTCGCGGCGAAACAGGAAGCAGTTCTCCTGGATCGGCCCGACGCTGAACATGCGCACGTCCATGCTCGGCTACTGCTTCTTCCGCGCTTGCCGGTCGATTGCCTGCGCCTGCTTGCGCTTGTTGCGGAAGCGATAGATCGCCGAGTCGGTCGCGTAGCCAAGCGGGACGTAGATGGCGAACATGACCACGCCGAGCAGCAGGCCCGAGGCGATCGGCCGACCGAACAGCGCCACGACCAGCACGGCGAACACGATCGCGGCGATTCCCGCGCGGTTGATCGTGCTCTTCCACTCCGGCGGCTTGTCGGGCCGCTCGGCGCGCCGCTGGCGAGCGATCTGCTTCGCGTCCTGACGGGTCTGGGGCTTGCCGGTCCGGCCCGCCTTGTCGATCGTTCCCGCGGCAGTGCCACGGTGCTTGCTGCGGCGCTTCTTCTTCGTCTGAGCCATCCCGAGCAGCGTATCCGAGCGCCAGTCGGGCGGCGTATCGGCCGAAGTGCCACTCAGTCGATAGCCGCGAGCACGTTCTCGAGCAGATGGCGCTCGGGCGAGAAGCCACGCAGCGGAACCTCGCGCGGGAAATCGTCGAACGCCGCCGCGGGCGCTAGTCCGACCAGCTCGGCCTCACCGATCGGCGCCTCGGCGGCGACCGCCGCGACGATCTCGCGTAGCGGCGTTGCCAGATGGTCGTGGACGTTGGTCGAGACCTGGGCGCAACCACGATGCTCAAGCCAGAGGCCGATCGCGCGCACGCCGGGAAGGCCGCCGTCGGACTCGCGGATCGTCGCCGCGATCTGTCGTGCGGCATCGAGGTCGGGCGTCGCCAGGTCGACGTTGAAGGCGACCAGCGGTGGCCGGGCGGTCGCCAGCACGACGCCGGCGGTCGGATGGGCGCGCGCCGGGCCGAAGTCGGGCACGACCTCGCCGCTCTCGATCCGTCTGGCGAGCGCCCCGGCGCCGCCCTTGCGCAGCGCGGCGCGCTCGCGCCGCTCCGGGCTGGTCGCCAGCTCGCCGTAGAGGACGACCGGCAGCTCGAGCTCCTCGCCGATCCGCGCGGCAGCGGTCAAAACCTCGGCGCAAGCCGCCCCGCGCTGCGCCTCGGAGCGGTAGACGACCGGCATCACGTCGAGCGCCCCGACGTAAGGGTGAACGCCGCCGTGGAGCGTGATGTCGACGTCCTCGACGACGGCGCGCGCGCCGGACACGAGGCCATCGGCCAGCTCGCCCTGACGGGCCGCGAGCGTGAACACCGAGCGGTTGTGGTCGGCGTCGGCGTGGATGTCGAGGAAGCGCGCCGGCGCGAACGCCCGCTCGATCGCCTCCAGCAGCGGCCGATGCCGCCCGTCGCTGATGTTCGGCACCGCCATCAACAGCTCGGGGGCCACGATCTCGCTCACGCTTCCCATCATCCCTAGAATCGTGCGCCCATGGCTGGGTAGCTCAGCTGGTTAGAGCGCACGACTCATAATCGTGAGGTCGGCGGTTCGAGTCCGCCCCCAGCTACTCGCAGGCCGTTCCGTCGGAGTCGCTGTCAAGGTCGTAGATGTCCGAGCCAGTGACGGTCACGATGCCGGTGTAGGCGGGGCCGTCTCCACTTCCCCCCTCGCAGTCGACGTCCGACGCGATCGGCACGCACCCGCTGTAGTTGGGATCGCAGTCCGAAGCGGGCTCAGGCGCAGGCTCGGCCTCGGCTGCCTCGCGCGCTGCCCGGCGCTCCTCGGCAGCCGCCCGCTCGGCCGCTCGTCGCTCAGCGCGTGCAATACGCGCAGCCTCTTTTCGCTCACGCTCACGTGCAGCCGCCGCACGCCGCTTTCGGACGCGCTCGCGCTTCTCCGCGACCTCGGCGGGCGACAGCTGGCGCTCGACGACGATCCGCACGGACATTGACCGTCGACTACCCAAACGAGCGCTCGTAGTGATCCCGTTCTCACCGAGATCGTCTAGATCGACACGTGCGGTGAACGTTCCGTCGGGGCCAACCTCCGCCAACTCGGCATCAGCATTGTCCAGCCCCACCTCGACAACCGCACGCGCCGGGGCGACAGTGCCCGACACCTCGACGCTGTCCGCCTTGACGATTGTCGGTGGCGCGGAGACGTCGAGAACGACCTTCGGCACAGGCTTCGCGGTCGCCTTCGCGTCCTGCTCAGGATCCTCCACGAAGATGCTGACGACGATCAGGATCCCGAAGGCGCCCAGCGCCCACTTCCACCAATTCCTCTTCAAGACGTCCCTCCCCGCGAGACCTAGCCAGGTAACAATCAAGTAACGGCGCGACCCTAACTCAGGCTTGCCGAAGTCGCCAATCGTCGAGTAGGCGAACCTGACCGCAGGCCATGGCAGGATCGCGGCAGTGACATCCGAGCCACACCGTCAGTCACCGCTTCGGAAGCCGATCGCGCGTGGCAACGAGGAGTTCGCGCGGGTGCTGGCGTTCAGCGATGGGTTGTTCGCGATCGCGATGACGCTGCTGGTCGTGGGGATCGCGGTGCCGGAGTTGAGCAAGCCGAACGAGCGTGAGCTGTGGGATGCGCTGGGCGATCTCAAGTCGGCCTACGTCAGCTTCTTCATCAGCTTCGTAGTGATCGGGCGCTACTGGATCGCCCACCACCAGTTCTTCCGCATGCTGGGCAGGCTCGACTACGGGCTGATCTGGATCAACATGGTCTACCTCGCCTTCGTCGCGTTCCTGCCGTTCCCGACCGCGCTGCTCGGCACCTACTTCGAGAACCCGGTGTCGATCGCGGTCTACGCCGTCTCGATCGCGATCGTCAGCGGGCTCGAGGTCCTGCTGCTGCGTCATGCCCAGCGCCACCATCTGCTCGAGCGCCAGCTTCCCGACGACGTCTACCGCTGGGGCGTGCTGCTCTCCTCCACCCCGGTCTTCTTCTTCCTCGGATCGATTCCGATCGCATTCGCCTCGACTACAGCTGCCGTGCTGTTCTGGTTTGGCGGCGTTCCGCTCCAGCTGCTGGTGCTGAACCGCTGGAAGCCGCCGAACGCCGACGACTACATCGGCTGATAGGACGACCACGGGCGGCAGTACGCTGCCCGCCGTGGCCGACCCTTTGGGCATCGCGATCCCGTTGGCCCTCGGCGCCGCGATCAGCCCTACGACACTCGCCGTCCAGCTCGTCACGCTGTCGCGCCCGACGGCTCCGCTAGCCCGTGCGTGGGCGATCGCGGCCGGCTACGCGACGGTGCTGGTGATCGAAATGTTCATCGCGTTCGGGCTCGCCGCCAGCACCGGCGGCAGCGACACGCCGTCGAAGACCGAGGCGGGGGTCAAGCTGGCGTTCGCGGCGATCCTCGTCTGGCTCGGCATTCGCGCGCTGCGCGCCCCGCCGAAGCCGCCGAAGCCCGAGCCGGAGACGACCGAGCCGAAGCTGGCTCGCTACTTCGTCGTCGGCTTCCTGCTGATGGCGGTCAACGTGACTTCGGCGGTGCTCTACCTGCCGGCGATGCACGACGTCGGCACGGCGGACATCGACGGGGTCGGCAAGGCGGGATCGGCGGCGCTCGTCTTGTCGATCGCGCTGATCCCCGCGCTTGCCCCGCCGCTGGCAGTGACGTTGCTCGGCGAGCGAGCGCAACGGGCACTCGACCGGCTCAGCGCCGACGTGTTCGTGCGGCGCCTGATCGGGCGCGTCGGCTTCCGCCGCCACGGCCTGCTCGCGGCGAGCCCGGAGACCGCCGAACGCCT
>CAMLNW010000224.1 GCA_946481495.1 uncultured Actinomycetes bacterium | reverse complement strand
CAGGCAACCACGCACGCGCTGCAGTTCCGCGCCGTGCCGTGGTTGCGCGCGCACCTCTGCGCGAGCGTGCGCGACCTGCCCGGCTTCCTCAAGCGCGTCGCGGGCCGGATCGGCGAGCCGGTGATCCGCACCGCGGTCGCCCAGGCGGTGAAGAGGATCAGCGCAACGGCGCCGATTAACAGGGTGAGCAGATCCTCGGCTCCCGACAGCTCAGGCGGGTTGAGCAGGAACAGCAGCATGCCGACGATGAATGCCGCGGCGGCGGCCGCCTTCAGTGGTTGGCGCAGCGAATCCCTCACGTGTCAAGCGTAGTCGCGCAGGCAAGGCCGTCCGATTGACTGGCCAGTCAGCCAGTCCTGTAACGTGCCAATCCCGTGGACTCCCAGCTCCAGCAGGACGCGCCCGCCACCGACTTCGACCGCGCGACCGCGATCACGCCGCTCGGCGACGGTCGCTTTGCCGGCGAGGTCGAGGACGGTTGGGGCGCGCCGCCCGGACCGAACGGCGGCTATCTCGCGGCGATCCTCACCCGTGCGTTGGAGCAAGTCATCGCGCCAGCCGGCGATCGCCAGCTGCGTACGCTCACGACGCACTACCTGCGTCCCTCGCAGCCCGGGCCGGTCGAGGTCGCCGTCGAGATCGTCCGCGCCGGCAAACGCTTCTCGACTGGCCGGGCAACCGCGTTCCAGAACGGCAAGGAAACGATGACCGCGCTCGGCGCGTTCTCCACCGCTGGCCTGCCGGCGGCGGCAACCTGGTCGCCGAACCTCCCCACCGCCGCGCCGGCGCCCGCCCGCGCCGCTGACCCGATCCCGTCGGCCGACTACCGGCCCGACAGCGACGGCTGGCTCGAGACAACGGTCGAGATGCCGTCGATCGTCTCGCGCGTGAAGATCGCGCCACGGCTCGGGGGCAAGCCGTTCTCGGGCCGAGAGCTGGCACCGGGGGAACCCGCTGAGACCGGCGGCTGGATCGCGTCGCTGACCCCGCGCCGGATCGACGCCGCCTACATCGCCCTGCTCGCCGACGTCTGGTGGCCGCCATCGCTCTAGCCGCTGAGCACGCCGGCGATCGCCCCGACGATCGACCTCACCGTCCACATCCGCGCCGACCTCCCGCCTGAGGGCCTGCCCGACCAGCCCGTCCTCGGCCGCTTCCGCACCACCGCCGCCGTCAACGGCACGATGGAGGAGGACGGCGAGCTCTTCCTCGCCGACGGCACCCTGCTCGCCCAATCCCGCCAGCTCGCACTGCTGGCGCCGTTCGGCTAGAGACCAACTCTTGTGGTGATCTGCATGTATGACGTGCAGATCACCACAACGGTTGGGTTACTTAGTCGCCCGGAATCACCAGTCGCGCATGGGCGCGGGCGAGCATCAGCACCGCAACGCTGCGCGCCTCGCCGCCGTCGAGCGGGGCCAACTCGGCGTCCTCGATCGTGAAGAAGGTCAGGTCGTCGCGGTTGACGTGGTCTGAGAGGCGGCTGCGAAAGCCCTCGGCGGGTAGCGTCATCGAGCCGGTGACGCGATAGCGGTCGGTCTCGACGACGACCTTCTCCTTACGTAGGTCCATGGCGGGCGATCCTAGGCCAGTCAGCGGCCGTTCACAGTCAGGTCAAACCCCACCCGCCGCCGCGAGTACGGTTCAACGCATGACGCCCGTCATCGGAATCTGCGCCGCCGTCGAGCAGGCGCGCTGGAGCCACTGGGATCAGGAGGCGGCGCTGGTGCCGCTCGCCTATGTGAACGCCGTCCAGCTCGCGGGCGGCCTGGCGCTGGTCGTGCCGCCCGACGACGAGGTCGCCGAGAAGCCTGACGAGCTGCTCGACAAGCTCGACGGCCTGATCCTGATCGGCGGCGCCGACGTCGATCCCGCCACCTACGGTGCGATGCCCGGCCCGCACACCGGCCCGACCCGCCCGGAGCGCGACCGCTTCGAGCTCGCGCTCGCCTACGGGGCAATGGAGCGCGGGCTGCCGCTGCTCGGGATCTGTCGCGGCGGTCAGATGGTCAACGTCGCCTGTGGCGGCACGCTGATCCAGCATCTGCCCGACGTCGTCGGCGACGACCATCACCTGCCGACGCCCGGCAGCTTCGCCGAGCACGAGGTCGAGCTCGAGGCCGGTTCGCTCGCGGCGCGCGCCGCCGGCGCCGATCGCATCACAGTCAGATCCCACCATCACCAGGCCGTCGACGAGGTCGGCGAGGGCCTGAAGGCGACCGGCCACTCCCTGCCCGACGCCATCGTCGAGGCGGTCGAGCACCCCGACCACCAATTCACGCTCGGCGTCCTCTGGCATCCCGAGGCCGACGAGCGCAGCAAGGTCGTCTCAGCGCTGATTGGCGCTGCGCGTGCGGGGGTAGCCTCAGGGTAATGCGGATCGGCATGCTCACTGGGGGTGGTGACTGCCCAGGGCTGAACGCCGTGATCCGCGGCATCGTCCGCCGCGGCGCTCAGCTCGGCGATCACCAGTTCGTTGGCTTCCGCAACGGCTGGGCAGGCGCGATCGCCGGCAGCGTCACCGAGCTGACGCCCCAGAGCACGGCCGGCATCCTGCCGCGCGGCGGCACGATCCTCGGCAGCTCGCGCACCAACCCATACAAGGAGGACGGCGGTCCCGAGCAGATCGTCGCGACGCTCTCCGCGCACGGCATCGACGCGCTGATCCCGATCGGCGGCGAGGACACGCTTGGCGTGGCTCGCCGGCTTCACGAGGAGCAGGGGATCCCGATCGTCGGCGTGCCGAAGACGATCGACAACGACCTCGGCGGCACCGACTTCACCTTCGGCTTCCAGACCGCCGTCCAGATCGCCACCGACGCGATCGACCGCCTCCACACGACGGCAGAGTCGCACCACCGCGTGATGATCCTCGAGGTGATGGGTCGCCACGCCGGCTGGATCGCGACCTACAGCGGAATGGCGGGTGGCGCCGACGCGATCCTCGTTCCGGAGCGGCCGTTCGACATCGGCGCGGTCTGCGCGAGCATCGAGCGCCGCCACGCCGGTGGGCGCACGTTCTCGATCGTCGTCGTGTCCGAGGGGGCGAAGCCGAAGGACGGGAACGAGGTGGGGGACGAGGCGAAGACCGACGCCTTCGGCCACGTCCGGCTCGGCGGGATCGCGGTCCAGCTCGAGCGCGAGATTGAGCGCCGCACCGGTTTCGAGAGCCGGATGACGATCCTCGGCCACATCCAGCGCGGCGGCACGCCAACCGCTTACGACCGCGTGCTCGCGACCCGTTTCGGCGTCGCCGCGATGGACGCCGTCGCCGACGGCGAGTTCGGCCAGATGGTCGGCCTGCACGCGACGGACATCGTGCGCGTCGGCCTCGACGAGGCGCTGCGCGAGCCGAAGCTGCTCGACCCGTCGCTGTACGAGACGGCCGAGGTCTTCTTCGGGTGATCGGGGAATGGCGTGCGTAGGACGAAGATCGTCGCGACGATCGGGCCGGCTTCCGACGACGCGGAGACGCTCGCGCGGCTGGTCGATGCCGGTCTCGACGTCGCGCGGCTGAACTTCGCGCACGGGACGCCGGAGAGTCAGGCGGCGACCGCCCTGCGGGTGCGTGAGGCGGCCAACCGCGCTGGTCGCCAGGTGGCGATCCTCCAGGACCTGCCGGGACCGAAGCTGCGGATCGGCCCATTGCGCGACGACGTCGTCGACCTCCACGTCGGCGACATGCTGACGCTGGTCTGCGGCGACACGATCGAGGGCGACGCGAAGCGGATGTCGGTCGCCTGGGGCGGGCTCAGCGGGGCGGTCGAGCCCGACGACGAGATCTTCCTTGCCGACGGGTCGGTGCGGCTCTGCGTCGAGCGTGTGCGCGAGCCGGAGGGGGAGGTCGATGTGCGTGTCGACCTCGGCGGTCCGGTCGCCTCGCGCCAGGGTGTCAACGTCCCGGGCGAGCTGATGGCGCTGCCGTCCGTCCCGGAGGGCGACCTCGAGCTGCTGCGCTTCGGCGAGTCGATCGGCGTCGATATGGTCGCGCTGTCGTTCGTGCGCCGGCCCGAGGACGTCGAGGACGTGCGCGCCCACACCGAGCTGCCGCTGATCGCGAAGATCGAGAAGCCGCAGGCCGTGCGCAGCGCCGAGGCGATCGTTCAAGCGGCCGACTGCGTGATGGTCGCGCGCGGCGACCTCGGGATCGAGCTCGAGCTGCAGCAGGTGCCGCTGGTCCAGAAGCGCGTGATCGCGCTCGCCGGCGAGCACGCGCGGCCGGTGATCACCGCGACCCAGATGCTCGAGTCGATGGTCACGTCCTCGCGGCCGACGCGCGCCGAGGTGACAGACGTCGCCAACG
>CAMLNW010000223.1 GCA_946481495.1 uncultured Actinomycetes bacterium | reverse complement strand
GACAACGAGGAACGTCACCCATGCGGACGTGAGAGCGGCGAATCCCGAGACCATGGCACCGAGCGGAGCGATCCAGGCGAGGACGCCAATAACGCCATCAGGCTCGCCGGGCGAATCGGGGAAGGTAGGAAGCAGCGCCATGACGAACGCGGCCATGGCAGCGAACGCGACGATCACCAGATTGAACGCAGCAACGAGAAGATCGGCGACCAGGTAGGGCACAGACCGAATGGCATCCCAAAGGTTGCCGAGGAGCGAAAGCATCTAGTCGGCGTCCCTTGCTCCACCACCGAAACCGAGGCCGGCGGCGCTGAACATGTAGACGAGCATGATCAGCGAGACGATTGCGAGCACGGGACGGATGACATCGACAGCGGGGTTGATCAGACAGCCGTCGAAGACGAGATCGCCTCGGGTGAACGGGATGGTTAGCGACGGGCAGGAGCCGTTGGTGCCCCAGCCGCCTAGCGTCTCGTGCAGCCAGCAGAACACGCCGAAAGGGAAGACGTCGCACGGCGAGCCGATGGTCGTCAATGGGGTCAGGTCGGGCGCTCGCACCGAAGGCGCGGACCAGGACGAAGGTGAGGGGGCGCTCGCAGGGTTGTGGCGGACTTGGACCTCAGTGCCGGGTTCGACGCTCGAGCCAGGGGCGGGCGACACCGTGACGACCTCGTTGGGGCCGTGGTCGGGTGACAGAGCGGTGTCGCTGAGCTCTTG
Source organism: uncultured Actinomycetes bacterium (assembly GCA_946481495.1). The sequence continues at coordinate 3,688 of CAMLNW010000223.1, read as the reverse complement.
GGGAACGGGCGTCAGATCCTGAGCCTCTACTCGGGCCTGGTAGTCAGAGAGCTGCTCGTGAGCGCCGGGGTAGGGGACCACCGGCAGCATGGGGTCGGGCAACTCGCCGTCGCCATCGTCGAACTCGTCGTGGAAGCTCACGAATTGGATGAATTGGTCGTGCCGTTCATCCTGCATCGCGTCGGCTGCTTTGTCCTCGGCGGTGGCGTCAGGGACAGCGGCAGGCGTCCCGGATGTCTCCTCGATCGGTTGGCCAGCGACGGGCTCGCCCAAGCCGACCGGGACGAATCCCTCTCCAAGCTGGCCGGTGACACCCTCAGTGTGAGGGTTGAAGACGTAGACGGTGTGGATTGCCGAACCAGTCCCAAGCGGAGAACCGCAGGCCGGTATTTCCGGCCCCTGTCGGGCGACGAACGCGCCGTACGCACCAGGCGGGTTGGCCACGCTGTCACAGCCATAGGGGTCGGGCGGCTGAGCGGTCATCATTCTCGACCCGACGAGTGTGCTGCCCTGCGTGAGATAGCACTCACCAGCCTGATACGGGACCAGGCCAACTCCGATAGTGCCGGACGACGACGGGCACTGGGCTTTAGGCGGACCGGTGTCGACGTCGGCCGTGTCGGGCGACGTAAGGCCAAACCACTTGCCCGAAAGCGTCGAGCCGACCTTCCAGCCGACGACCGCGCTCGTGAGCGTCCACGCGGTGCCCGTCAACAGAGGCATGGTGCCCACGCGCTGCGCAGTCTGAAGCGCCTTCTGCATGATGAGACGACTTCGCGGCGTGTTCTCGACGGCCACGGTGCTGAGCATGTTGTTGACCTGCGTAGCTACGCCGCTGTAACCGCTTGGAACGGTCTGGCCGACACCAAACTTCTTGACGGTGGCGGCAATGTGCTTGGCATTGCGCTCAAACGCATCAGGACTAATCACACGACCCGTGCGCTCACCCTGCTGATACCAGCGATACCAGCCATCCGGCCCGTCGACACGCCACTCTGCGTGTGCTGGCGCAACGCCCGCCGTCGCCCCGATCGTCATCAAGGCGACGGCAAGCATTACGACTCGGCTCAGGCGCCGAGAATGCGACGCACGACCCGGAAGGCCATGATCACACCGATGAACAGCCCGACCGCCGCCAAGGCGACGGGCAGGGCGGCCGTCAGCTCGGCCGCGAACCCGGACGTGAGGTCCGAGTAATCCTGCGCCACGGCGAGCGCCGACTGCGCGCCCGCCAGGGAGAGGGCGAGGACGCCAACGACGGCCCCGATCATCTTGTTCTTCATGTAGGTACACCTCCTTCGAGCGCTGTGGTTGTCGGATCGTCCGGTTCACGCGCCCACGATGCGCCGGAAGATGGCCAGACCGCCGAGGGCAGCCATGACGATGAAGGCGACACCGAGACCGATGCCGACGCCGCCCAAAAACGCGTCGCTATTAGGTCCAAGCTGGAGCGCCGCCGAAAGAGTCACCGCGGGAGCACCTGCCTAAGGATGTGATGGCCAGCAAGCAGCGCAACAGCAATGCCGGCGATAGCCCAGAGCGTGGCGTTGAGATCGTTCACAGCGTCCTCCGCACGCTGACCAACAAGCTGCGCATCAACACCTTCGACAGACACGACGCCAGACGAGGAGCCGCCGCCCTCATCGGCCTGATCACGGATCTCGACCAACAAAGCTCTGATCTCGTCTAGCTGCTGACTGGCGGACACCCAGGCATTGGAGCCGGGTTCAGGCTCTTCGCCCTCCTCAAGCTGGCAATCTTCAGGTAATTCTTCGTCACCTGGCAGCGGCCCCAAAATGTCGGCACACGGCCTGTTGATGCCGAGGTCTTGCCAGAGGGGCTCGACACCATCTGCTATCCGCGCCAGGTACTCGCTGTGCTGATCACCGTAGGTCGTGTCCTGCGACCACATCTCATAGAGGCGATCACGAACATTGAGGATCTCACCGTCAATGTCGTAGAGGATCTCGCCGGGCGTGAACGTGTGTTCGTAAGGCTCGCCGGTCTCGGAGTCGCAGCACTCTTCCGCGACATAGCTGAATGCGTCGAGCCGATCAAGAATGCCGCCAGCAGACTCATAGCCTGTCCAGCACGCGTACCACTGAGACGCGGCCGCGTCGGCTAGCGGATCACCGATCGGCGGCGAAGTGAGTTCACCACCGCAAACGCCCGCCGTGCCGGTCCAGTCAAACTCCGCGCTTGCGGGGGCCGCTAGAACGGACAGGTAGACGACGAAGGCCAGAGCAACGCACACGCCACGAGCCCCGCCCAGGAGCCCGCGACGACGCGCCGGTAGTCCACCAGCCATTTCAGAGGACCTCGATCAGGCCGTACGCGACGAAGCCCCAGAAGCAGGCGACGAACGCGACAGACCAGACGAACGGGTGGAGATGGGCGGGCTCTTTCGGCCCGCCCGGGCGGGCAGGCATCAGGCCGCTGTGAAGGCGGTGATCTGGACGTAGGAATCGCGGTCGCTACCGCGCTCCTGGATCACCGCGACGCCCTGGATGGCGAAGACCTCACCGACGGTCAGGTCAGCGAGCCTGACTGGAGGCTCGACCTTCTCAAGTTGGTTGCCGCTGATCTCGACCAGGTCGGCATCGCCGTCCTGGCCCTGGTGGAGGAACTTCAGCTTGGGCGGATACGGAATCTGCTCGCCCTGGGGGTTTTTGAACGTGCCACCAGGGCGCTGACCGACGAACGTCGCCTGAAATGCGACAGGGATGCGAGCCATGACCGGACCTCCAGAAGTCGATTCCGAGGGAACGACTCCGGCTGCCACACACGCTCGACCGGCGAACGCCAATCAAGTCTCGTCTGCGAGTCCGAACCACCGTTTCCCACCGGCCGAACGCGCGCAGTTGCGTGGAGAGTCCCCATCTCTTGACGCCGGTAGTGCTACCGTCGCGGCCGGACGGAAAGGTGGGCCACAAGGCCCGGTTGACATAAATGCTGCCGGCAAATTATGCGGGTTTGCAGGTGTTTTCCAAGCCAATGTCTGATAACGAGGATTATGTGAACCCAAGTAAGAATGATCGCCGCCTCCGCCGCTGAGCACATCGAGCTGGTCGTGTTCGGGCTGCTGGTCGCGGTGGCCGCCCTAGCGGTGGTGGCGCGGCTGGTGCGCGTGCCGTATCCGATCCTGTTGGTGATCGGCGGCCTGGCGATCGGGTTCGTACCGGGCTTCCCGGACATCGAGCTCGATCCGGACATCGTCCTGCTGGTATTCCTGCCGCCGCTGCTCTACGCGGCCGCGTTCTTCTCGAACCTGCGCGAGCTGCGCGCCAACGCTCGACCGATCGGGCTGCTGGCGATCGGCCTGGTCGTCGTGACGACGTTGGCGGTCGCGACGGTCGCCCACTATGCGATCGGCCTCGAGTGGTCGGTCGCCTTCGTGCTCGGAGCGATCGTCTCGCCGACCGATGCAGTTGCGCCCGCAACGATTCTCCGCCGCCTCGGGGTCCCGCGCCGCGTCGTGACGATCGTCGAGGGCGAGAACCTGACCAACGACTGGACGGCGCTCGTCACCTACAAGTTCGCCGTTGCCGCGGCCACGCCCGGCAAGCTCGATCCGCTCGAAAAGATCGCGCGCTCGACCAACGGCGGCACCGCGTTCGGGACGACGATCACGCTCGACGGCGCCAGCCGCGGCATCGGCAGCGACATCACGTCCGATACCGCCGGCAAT
>CAMLNW010000222.1 GCA_946481495.1 uncultured Actinomycetes bacterium | reverse complement strand
GATCGAGCGCGAGATCCGCCGCGTCCGCGCCCGGCGCGCCCGCGAGCGCCGCTACCGCGAGACGCAGGACGAGTTCACCGACGCGATGCAGATCATGCGCGACGAGTCCGAGGCGCACCAGCTCGTCAAGGAGCACCTCGAGCGGACGATCGCCGGCGTCGACGTGGCGATCCTCAACCGCAACAACTCCGACAACCGGCTCTATGCCGCGACGACGATCGACGGCGCCCCCGAGCTCGCGACGAAGCTCGTCGACGCCGAGCCCGACTCATGCCTGGCGGTCCGCCTCGGCCACGCCCACGAGCAGGGCAAGGACATCGACCCGCTGCTGAGCTGCGAGCTCTGCGGCAAGTCGGCCGCCGAGGTGGTGTGCACTCCCTCGCTGGTCGGCGGCGAGGTGATCGGCTCGGTGCTCGTCCGCAACGACCGCGAGCTCAGCGGCGAGGAGCGCCAGCGCGTCGCCGACTCGGTCTCCCAGGCGTCGCCGGTGCTCGCCAACCTGCGCAACCTTGCGATCGCCGAGAACCGCGCCGCGACCGACGCGCTGACCGGCTTGCCGAACTCGCGCTCCTGCCGCGACAACCTCAAGCGGATGGTCGCCCACGCCGGCCGCACCGTCACGCCGCTGTCGGCGGTGATGTTCGACCTCGACCACTTCAAGCAGATCAACGACCGCTTCGGTCACGGCGCTGGCGACGACGTCCTCGCGGGCGTTGGTGAGGTGATCAACGCGACCGTGCGCGGCAGCGACTTCGGCGGCCGCTACGGCGGCGAGGAGTTCCTGCTGCTGCTGCCCGGCACCGACCACGAGGGCGCGATCGAGGTCTCCGAGAAGCTCCGCGCTTCGATCGAAGCGCTCGAGTTCCAGCAGATCGAGCTGAAGGTCACCGCCAGCTTCGGCATCGCCAGCTACCCGCTCGACGCCCTCGACGCCGACGCCCTGATCCGCATGTCCGACCGCGCCCTCTACGCCGCCAAGGCCAAGGGCCGCAACCGCGTCGAGATCATCGACTCACGCACCGAGCCCCAGCCGCAGGACGCCTGAACCTATCTCGGCGTAGAGCGCCCAAGGTCAATCCGCATTTGGGGCAAGGCTGCCCGGTCCTTCTCCCTCCCAGCAGCCTCCTTGGACCGCAGAATGTCGTCGGGATCGGCTACGACGATTGTGATCCCCGGCTCGACTTCGTGCTCTCGCGCTCGCTGTAGCCAGTCCTCGTAGTGGCCGATCCCGTCGGCTCGACGCACGATCTCGAGTCTGCCGTGGCGTGTCGTGAACGCCGTGCCGAAGCCGCCGATCCTGCCACGAACTCGACGCCATGCTCGGCGAGGGTCTCCAGCAGGCGGACCTGATCGACGCCGAGCGCGATCACCGGTCTCCCCTGGCGCGTTGGGACAGGAGCGCCCGCAGGCCGGGGACGCGCGCACGCGCGCTCTCCTTGGGTGAGGCGTCGGCCAGTCGCAGGAGATCGCGAGGATGAGCCACGACGACTTGGGCGTCGTCGTCGATATGCAGAACGTCTGCGGCGCTCCACAGGTCCTGAAAGGCGGCGTTGCCCGGGACGTGGGTGGCGATCTCGACGGTTGCTCCGCTCGAGTTCCGCCACGACAGGCGGCGGTCGGTCTCTCTCCACCGGGCTTCGCTATCGGAGGGCTCGAAGCCGGCCGCGTCCAACTCGGCCTCAGTCGAGACGGGGTCACGGCTGACTATCTCCAGGCGGGGGTTGTGGACCAGTTGTGGCAAGCCTTGGAGGGCAGCGGCGACCTCCCCGATCAGAATCGCCGGCGTCCGGACGTCGGCGAGCCATCGCAGCGCGTCCAGCACCCAGGTCGCGGGCCCGGGCCTGAGCATCGTGCGCAGACGCTCGGCTGGGGCCAATGCGAGTTGGTCGGCGGCTAGCTCGTCGAGGCTGTGGTCCTGCTCGGCAAGATGGATGACGAGCTCGAGCCCGCAGGCGTTCACCAGGCTCTGCAGCCGTTCGAACGTCGGATTGCGCTGGCCCCGCTCGCAGCCACCTATGTAGTTGCGGTGCACCCCGCTGCGAATGGCGAGTTGCTCCTGTGTGAGGCCAGCCCGGCGACGGGCGTTCCGGACGATGTCGCCTGCCTCCACGCACCCATTGTACCGCTAGGAGTTCTTTGAATGCACCGAATGCAATTCATCGGATGAACCGCATCCAGTGCATGCCCTCTAGTCCAGCGAGGCCACCACGTGCTTGATCTCGGTGTAGTCCTCGAGCGAGTACATCGACATGTCCTTGCCGTAGCCGGACTCCTTGTAGCCGCCGTGCGGCATCTCGGGCGAGATCGAGAAGTGGTCGTTGATCCAGACGCAGCCGAAGCGCAGGGCGCGTGAGACACGCATCGCGCGGCCAACGTCGCGGGTCCAGACCGACGCCGACAGCCCGTATCGGGTGCCGTTCGCCCACTCGATCGCCTTCGCCTCGTCGTCGAACGGTTGGACGGTGATCACCGGGCCGAAGATCTCCTTCTGGATCATCTCGTCGTCCTGGCTCAGTCCCGCTACGACCGCCGGCTCGAGGTAGTAGCCGGGCAGGTCGCCGCTGCGGCCGCCGCCGGTGACGATCTCGGCGCCCGACGGTTTACGCTCGAGGAAGCCCTCGATTCGCTCGCGCTGGGCGGCCGAGTTGACCGGGCCAAGCGTCGTGTCGCCGTCGCGCGTCAGCCCGACGACCTGCTTGCCGGCCTCGCCGGCGAGGCCGTTGACGACGTCGTCGTAGACCTTCTTCGAGGCCAGCACGCGCGTCGCCGCGGTGCAGTCCTGGCCGGCGTTGTAGTAGCCGGCCTCGGCGATCGTCGCCAGCGCGCTCTCCATGTCGACGTCGTCGAAGACGACGACCGGCGCCTTGCCGCCGAGCTCGAGGTGGACCTTCTTCAGCGTCTCGGCGGCGGCCGCAGCGATCCATTTGCCGGTCGGCGGCGAGCCGGTTAGCGAGACCATGTCGACGTCGGGATGGCGGACCAGCGGGGCGCCCGCCGGCTCGCCATGGCCGCCGATCACGTTCAGGACGCCGGGCGGGAAGACGTCGGCCGCCCACTCGGCCATCTTCAGCGTCGTCAGCGGCGTCGTCTCGGCCGGCTTCAGCACGACCGTGTTGCCGGTCGCGAGCGCCGGGCCGATCTTCCAGACGGCCATCATCAGCGGGTAGTTCCAGGGCGTGATCTGGCCGACCACGCCGACCGGCTCGCGCCTGATGAACGACGTCTTGCCCTCCATGTACTCGCCCGCGGCGAGGCCGCCCATCGTGCGGCCGGCGCCGGCGAAGAAGCGCAGGTTGTCGACCATCGAGTCGACCTCGCCGCGGGCCTCGCCGCGCGGCTTGCCGGCGTCGGCGGACTCGAGGTCGGCGATCTCCTCGGCGTGCTCCTCGACGACCTCGGCGAGCTTGTACAGGCAGTTCGCGCGCTCGCCCGGAGTCGTCGCCCACCAGCCGTCGAACGCCTTGCGCGCGGCGGCGACGGCGCGGTCGACGTCCTCCTCGGTCGAGAGCGGCGCCTCGCCGATCACCTCGAGCGTGGCCGGGTCGAGCACCTCCTCGGTCTGGCCTGCGGCCGGGTCGACGAGCTCGCCGCCGATGAAGTTCTTGAGCTTCACAGTCGTGGTTGCCATCTCAGTCCCTCGCGTCTTCCTTCCTCGTTTGAATCGTGGCCAGCGCCTCCCTAGGCGGGCTCGAGCTCTCCGAGAACCTCCTCGAGCGGCGTGTGCTCGAGTCCCGTGCCCTCCGCCACGGCGGCGAGTGTCACTCGCCCGCCGATCACGTTAACGCCCGGCGCAAGTCCGGGGTGCAAATCGATCGCGCCCTTCAGGCCCTTGTCGGCCAGCGCGAGCACGTACGGCAGCGTCGCGTTGGTCAGCGCGTAGGTCGAGGTAATCGGCACCGCGCCGGGCATGTTGGTCACGCAGTAGTGGGTGATCCCGTCGACCTCGTAGGTCGGGTCGGAGTGGGTCGTCGGCCGCGAGGTCTCGAAGCAGCCGCCCTGGTCGATCGACACGTCGACGAGCACCGAGCGCGGGTTCATCATCGCCAGCTGCTCGCGCTTGATCACGTACGGCGCGCGGGCGCCGTGGACGAGCACCGCGCCGATCACCAGGTCGGCGCGCGGCAGCATCTCCTCGACCGCGAGCGTCGACGAGTAGACGGTCGAGGCACGCCCGCCGAAGGCGATGTCGAGCTCGCGCAGGCGGTCGACGCTGCGGTCGTAGACGAACACGTCGGCGTCCATCCCGATCGCGATCTTCGCGGCGTTGAAGCCGACGACCCCGCCGCCGATCACCATCACGTTCGCCGCCGCGACGCCGGGCACGCCGCCAAGCAGCACGCCGCGCCCGCCGAGCGGCCGCTCGAGCATGAACGCGCCGGCCTGAGTCGCGATCTTGCCCGCGACCTCGCTCATCGG
>CAMLNW010000221.1 GCA_946481495.1 uncultured Actinomycetes bacterium | reverse complement strand
GACGGCATCGACGAGCGCCTCCCCGAAGGCAAAGCGCTCCTGAATGTGAAACATCCCCCACGTAAGTCCTCCGCGCAGGAAGAACCCGGATTGGACGAGGGCCAGTTGCAGGTAGGCGGCCTGACTCAGGAGGCCGGCGATGGTGCTTTCCTCGTCGCCCTTGCGTAACAGCGGCGAGGCGATCACCAGCAGATCGGAGAACGAGGCCGCTGGCCAGGGAGAGTTCCCGTGCAGGAAGTCGCGGTAGCCCTGCTCACCGTCGCGGCCGGTGACCGCGGCCTCGAGACGGCGCAGATTGGCGAGGCCCCCGGTGCCTGGCCATGTCGCGCACGCCGAGCACGTCGACATACAGGACCGCGGAGCGAACGAGCTTGGGCCGGGCCTGGCGGTCCTTCGTGACGTAGGCGCGGAGGGCGTCCGTCCTCGTCCTGCTTCCGTTGCTGCCCATCCGCGGGGGCGCCTGAGCTAGGCGGCCTGGAGCCGAGCGTCGCCGCGCGCGCTCAGCACGAACGTGAGCGGCGAGGTCGCGGTCGGTGCGCGTCGCTCGACTAAGCCACGCCACTCGGCAGACGCAAGCCAGCGGGAAAGCACGGCTCGCGCCCGGGGATCCTCGACCTTCACGCTCAGCTCGTCGAACGTGGCCGGCTGGATCTTCGAGAGTAGGTGCAGCAGATCCATGTCATAGGCCTCGTAGCGCTTCAGATGGGAAGGGTAGGTGCGCCCATCGGTCGTGCGAGGAGTTCCTTCGTCGAGACTTTTCTGGTCTAGCAATGCCATTTCAGTCTGTCACTCGACTAGGACGGTGTCGGTTCTTCATCGGTCGCTCTCCACGGCACCTTGAGGCATCGCCGAGAGGGCGCGTCATATTAGCCGTACCCCGTTGCATCTGTGTCAACCCAAGCCTCGTGAGGCCGCCATGATCTCTTCGAGATGCTCGACGGGTCGCAGAACCTGTAGGTCGCTGAACTCGAGCTCGGCCTTACCTTGCCGGTAGCGCAGGTGTGAGTCGTGGCACACGGAACACCCGACCGGCTTTTGCTGACGTGTTGAGGACTGTCACTGAACAATCCGACGAACGCCACGCCATCCAACTTCCAGACCACTAACGGAACCCCTCCACCCAATCGTCGCCCAGTGGGCATGAATATCCATAATAACCTACCAGAGAACTCCCATTTACTCCACTGGGAGGTCTAGGAAACGCGGGGGTTCTGGATTGGGGTGAGCGTTGCCTCGATCTTGTCCCGCAACGGCTCGAACCGCGGCGGGAGGACTAGCTTCTCACCGAGGTGGGCCGGGTCCTCGTCGGCGTCGAAGCCGGGGCCGAGGGTGGCGATCTCGAAGAGGACGCCGGAAGGCTCGCGGAAGTAGATCGACTTGAACCAGAAGCGGTCGATGATCTCGGTGGCGCGGGCGTGGCCGGCGAGGGCGCGCTCACGCCAGGCCTCGTGGTCGTCCATCGTCGAAGCCCAGGCGATGTGGTGGACCGTGCCGGCGCCCTCGCGGCCGGGCTCGGCCGGTGGCTCGTCGTAGATCCAGTGGCCGCCGCGGGAGTCGCCGCGGACCTCGTAGACGCGCGTCGCGCCGATGTTGGCGGGCTGGTCGTCGCCGTCGGTGATCGGGGTGAAGCCGAGCTGCTGCTCGATCAGCTCCGTGCTGGCGTCGGGGTTCGCGGCGTAGGCGCGCGCGGCGTGGAAGCCCTGCAGGGCGAGCTCGCGCGGGACCTCGGGGTGGTCGGCGATCAGCGGCTGGTCGGGCACGTCGGCGACGAGCAGCTCGTGGCGCAGGCCCTCGGGGTCGGCGAAGCTGAGCGAGTGGGCGCCGCGCTCGGTCTCGACGCCCTCAGCGGCGAGGCGGCCGGTCCAGAAGTCGAGCGCCTCCTCGGACGCGACGCGCCAGACGATCGTGTGGACCATCCCGGCCCCGGCGCGGCCGGGCGCGGCGCCGGGGAACTCGAAGAACGTGATGTCGGCGCCTGGGGTGCCCTGCTCGTCGGCGTAGAACAGGTGGTAGACCGACGGCTGGTCCTGGTTGACCGTCTTCTTGACGAGCCGCAGGCCCAGCACCCGCGCGTAGAAGTCGACGTTGCCCGGCGCGTCGCCGGTGATGGCCGTTATGTGGTGGATGCCCTCTAGCTGCATCCTGGTGAATCTAGCGGCGACGTGCCGCTGCTTCTAGGGAGACAGCCGGAACGGCGGGTACTCGTCGGTCGTCAGCAGCAGCGCGTAGGCGGCGACGCGCCAGAACCAACGCTGGACGCCGACGACGAAGTCGAACAGCCCGCGCGGGTAGTTGCCGGTGAAGAGGATCGCGAACCAGGCGATCACGACCGCCACGAAGGCGCCGATGCTGAGGAAGAACAGCACGATGTAGTGCGGAATCGCGAGCAGCCACTTGACGATCGGCATACCACGCATCAGCTCCGTCTCGGCGTTCGGGTAACGGATGTCGAAGCGCAGCGACTGCTGCTCGTCGGTCGACGGGTACTTGTCGTCGAGCAGCGAAACGTAGAGGTGGACGCGGCCGCTGAAGCGGGCGAGCTCCTGGTTCCAGTCGAACCACCAGCGCGGGTACTTTTTGCGGAAGAGGATCATTAGGAAGGGGCCGCCGAACAGGAAGCCGCCGGCCGCTACCGCGTAGGTGTAGTTGCCGGTGCTGTAGGCCTGTCCTGAGACCGCCGTAAGCACGATCGCGATCGGGATGACCGTGAAGATCCGGAAGAAGGTCGTCAGCCGATTCAGCTGCCGATCCGGGTACTCGACGTCGTACTGGACTGGATAGTCGCCGGACGGCGGGGCGGGCTCGCCCTGCGTGGGGTACGGACCGGTCATCGGAATCCTCCTCGGGCGTGGATGCTTCCTCGCCCGGAGGTCTTCGCCGCCGCCGGCCGGTGTCCTGCCCTCAGACGTCGTTGCTCGGCAGCTTCACGACAGTCACGAAGAAGTCGTCGATCTGTCGCACCACCTCGATGAAGCGCTCGAAGTCGACCGGCTTGGTGACATAGGCGTTGGCGTGCAGCTCGTAGCTGCGCAGCACGTCCTCCTCGGCCTGGGAGGTCGTCAGCACCACCACCGGAATCGTCCGCAGGTCGTCGTCGCCCTTGATCTCGGCGAGGACCTCGCGGCCGTCCTTGCGCGGCAGGTTGAGGTCGAGCAGGATCAGGTCGGGACGTGGCGCGCCGGCATGGCTGCCCGCGCGACGCAGGTACTCGAGCGCCTGGACGCCGTCGGTGACGCAGGTCAGCCGGTTGCGGACCTTGTTGTCCTCGAACGCCTCGCGGATCATCAGCGTGTCGCCGGGGTCGTCCTCGACCAGCAGCACGTCGATCGGCTTGGCGTTCGGGGGCGGCGGGGAAGTCATCGGCTCTCCTCGAGTGCGGGCAGTGTGAAGCGGAAGGTCGTGCCGGGCCCGGCGTCGGGATCGAGCCAGATTTGGCCACCGTGATGCTCGACGATCTTGCGGCACAGCGCCAGTCCGATTCCGGTGCCAGCGTACTCGTCCTTGCTGTGCAGTCGCTGGAAGATCACGAAGACCCGCTCGGCGTAGTCCGGGTCGATTCCGATCCCGTTGTCGGTACAGGTGAATAGCCAGTCGGCGCCATCGCGCTCAGCTGCGACGCGGATCTCGGGACGGTCCTCGCCGTGGAACTTGAGCGCGTTGGAGATCAGGTTCTGGAACAGGGCGGTCAGCAGCGAGCTCTCGCCGCTGACGGTCGGCAACGGCCCGATCTCGACCAGCGCGCGCGACTCGACGACCGTCGCGTCGAGATTGGCAAGCGCGCGGCAGGCCGTCTCACCGAGATCGACCGGTTGTGGCGTGTCGCCCATCCGGCCGACGCGCGAGAAGGCGAGCAGATCGTTGATCAGTTGCTGCATCCGCTTCGCGCCGTCGACCGCGAACTCGATGTACTGGTCGGCGCGCTCGTCGAGCTGTCCCTTGTAGCGCTGCTCGAGCAGCTGGCAGAAGCTTGCGACCTTGCGCAACGGCTCCTGGAGGTCGTGTGAGGCGACGTAGGCGAACTGCTCGAGCTCGGCGTTCGAGCGCCCGAGCTCGCGCGTCTGGGCGTCGAGCTGGTCGTGGGCCTCCTGCAGCGCCGACAGCTCGGCGACGATCCGCTGGCGCATCGAGTCGATGTCGGCCGCCAGGTCGACGATGTCGCGCGGCCCGGCGCCGTGGATCGGCGTGTCGAACTCGCCCTGGGCGACGCGCCGCACGCGCCTGCCGAGCACGCCGAGCGGCAGCGTCACGGTGCGCCGCAGCATCACCAGTGTGGTCACGAGCGCCGCGACGACGACGACCGCGATCGCCACGAACGACACCGACAGGAGCCGCGCCGCGTCGGCGAAGTCGTCCTGGCCGCGGATCCCGGGACCGAGCTGGTCGAGCACGACCTGGCGGGCATCGGAGAGGTTGACGATCGCG